>JAHDGT010000510.1 GCA_020631675.1 Bacteroidota bacterium | reverse complement strand
TCAAAATTACAACTGTGCGAGGGATAGGAGTGGAAATGAGGGGGCTAAGGAGCGCACTGAGCGGCGGCATAAAAAGGCGGCCCAGAGGTAGCCATTTTTATGCCTGCCAGCGAAGCAGCGAACAGCGCCCGAATTGCAACGGATAGCCCGGTGACCGCAGTGGAAAGCTGGCGCTTTCTTAGACTCGAGACATGAGACCCGAGACATGAGATTTATCTGTTGTGCGCCGATTCTTTAGCCGCTGGGTATCGCCAGCTTTTTATTGCGGGCACGCACCCTACATCAAATTCAAAAACCTGACCATTTAACTCACCAACGTACCTACATTCGGCTTGCCTTGCACGATGCGGCGAAGGTTACCGGCTTGGTTCATATCAAAGATGATGATGGGGAGTTTGTTTTCTTGGCAGAGCGTGAAGGCGGTCATATCCATGACGTTGAGCTGCTTGCTGATCACCTCCTCGAAGGAGACGGAATCATAGCGCACGGCATCGGGATCTTTTTCAGGATCGGCGGTATAGACGCCATCCACGCGAGTGGCTTTTAGAATCACATCGGCATCCATCTCTACGGCTCTTAGAGAGGCAGCGGTATCTGTGGTAAAGAAAGGATTACCGGTTCCTGCCGCGAAGATCACGACTCGTCCTTTTTCCAAATGGCGCACGGCACGGCGACGGATGTAAGGCTCGGCGATGCGCTCCATGCGAATGGCGGATACGAGACGGGTGTATAAACCGATGTTTTCGAGTATGTTTTGCAGGGCGATGCCGTTCATGACGGTGCCCAACATGCCCATATAATCTCCGCTGGTGCGGTCTATGCCCATGGCGCGAGCTTCGCGACCTCTGAAGATATTACCTGCCCCGATGACGATGGCCAATTCTACGCCATCTAGCATGACGATCTCTTTGATCTGCTCGGCATATTCCATGATCCGCTTGGGATCTATGCCGAAATCGCGATCACCGAGCAGGGCTTCTCCGCTGAGTTTGAGTAATATTCTTTTGTAGGGTAAGGGTTTATCTTGTCCGTTTTTTTGTGACATGATATGGTGGTTGGGTATGTTTGAGCTAATTTCGGTGCTAAATTACGAATAGGAATTTAGCGCACCAATAAAATACCGTTCGCGAATTGTTTTTCCTCCCCTAAATGATCGGTATAATTTACGATGGCAACGTATTGGCCTATGTTCGCACTTTTACCTTTCACACTACCATCCCAGCCTACGGACAGCTCCGTGCTTTCAAAGATTTTATTGCCCCAACGATCGAAGATGCGAAGCTGATAATTGCTCACATTTCTGTGGGTGGGGATCAGCACATCATTCACCCCATCGGCATTGGGTGAGAAGGCTGTGGGTAATAGCAGTAGCGCGTCGCATGGCTCGAAGATCAGCTCAATGCTTGCGAGCTCACTGCTACAATTCCCTTGTGTGGCTTGTGCGAAATAGTTTACAATACCTCCACCACTGGATGTTAGTGGTTGGAAGCTATTTCCTGTAGCGATAGGACTGTTCAAATCATCTGCCTCGAACCATTGAATGATCGCATCATCTGTAGCAGCAGTCGCATTTAAGGTTTCAGGCTGGTCATTCTCGCAATAATTGGTATTCCCACTTATGGTAGGTGCTTCAGGACCAACGGATATGCTAACACTCAAACTGTCAATGGCACTATTACAGCCTGTGGCATTACTGGCGAAGGCATAATAGGTGCTTGTACCTATGGTGTTTTCCGGGGTTAAAACGCCTGAATTGGATAGTAAAATACTGGTGTCAGGATCGGCGAACCATTGAAGGCTGACATCTGCTGCCACATCAATGATGATATCGTTGACCGGATCCCCTTCACAGTAAAATAGGTCAGAACCCAAGTCGGGCAGTGTCGCACTTTCTTGGATCGTTAGCATTACAGTGTCTGCCAGGCTCTCGCAAGTACCTAAGGTTTGGGTGACGTAAAACTCTTGTGTACCTATATTGCTTGTATTTGGATAGAAAGCGGTTCCGATATCTATGGGGCTATCTAAACTAGGGTCGTCATACCAATTGAAAGAGGCAGTCGGCTCACCGATCACTGTAAAAGGAGCTGCGTTTTCTCCTTCACAATAAATTTGATCGGTGCTGGCTATTGGGGCATTGGGTTGTTCTGGCACAACTAATGTGAGCGTGTCCCCTAAAACTAAACAGTCGCCATCTGTTATGGCAATGAAATAATCAGCAGCTTCTAAGTCACTAAATGTGTTTTCTGACTGAAAGTTCAGTCCGCCATCAATAGAGTAAGTGAGTGGGTTTCCATTTGAACTGCTTGCGCTGATCGTTATGCTGCCATCAGATAATCCACAAGCACTTATATCCGTTAGGTCGAGGTCATCTAAGGTGGGTAAAGGGGAAATACTAACATCAACACTAGACGGTGGACCTACACAATCGCCATTACTGGCAAGAGCATAATAGGTATTCGTTCCGATCAAATAAGGTGGGGTGAAGTTATTGCTAAGGCTAATCAAGTCGGTCAGACTTTCATCTGAATACCAACTTATCGTTTCCCCTGTGGCTATGGAAGCACTTAACTCCCCTATATCTTCCCCTTCGCAAATCAGTATGTCAGTGCTAAGTATAGGCATGTCAGGTGTTGGGGTGATGCTTACCATAACACTGCTATAAGGGCCTTCACAACTCCCATTGGTCGCAGTGACGAAATAGTTGGTATTTCCTACTACATCAAGTGGAATGAAGGATTCACCAGTACCAACTAAGTCAGTTAGTGCGGCATCTGTATACCAATTAATGGTTCCATCTCCAAAAGCGGAAATCGGTGCATAGGCGTCCCCTCCACAGTAAGAAACATTTTCGCCTACAAAGGGAGGCAAGGGGATACTGGGTGCATCAATGAATAGATTCGTTGTGTCTGCGATACAGTCGCCTTCGACAATAAGGATATCGTAATTACCGCCTGTTAGTCCCGTGAATATATTTGAGCTTTGGTAAGTAGTACCTCCATCTATGGAAAACTCAGG
>JAHDGT010000509.1 GCA_020631675.1 Bacteroidota bacterium | reverse complement strand
CGGCACCTGCGATGGCGATCTTTTGAGGCATGTTCTTGATTTTTCGCTAAGATCGTAATCAATTTGAAAATTTAGCAATGAAGCAATTTGAAAATGCTTTTTTTAAATGGGGAAAAGTGGTGTATGTAGCGACGCTGCTTGCCTGCGTCTTTTTCTGTAAATGAAAGATTTGGCTGACCACAAAGAACCAAGAACACGAAGGGGCACGAAGGCTTATTTTTTCTAAAGTCCATTTATAGAGTTGTTATAGGCATTTTCAAATTGCCTCATTAGCTCATTTCTTGGATCCGTGCGAGGGATAGGAGTGGTACTAAATGGGATAGATGGGGCGTGAGTGCCTGCTTGGCGGGGGCGGCCCAGAGGTAGCCACCGCCAAGTAGTGCAACGAACCCCCAGATAGCCCATTTTGTAGGAACGGATAGCCCGGTGACCGCAGTGGAAAGGGGCAAAACCCGTAGAGACGTACTAGATGGGCGTCTTGTGTGCAGCACCGAACATTTATTGGACAACAGCAGAATACCCCTTTTCATTGCGGGCACGCACCCTGATGAAAAACATCATTTTTATGGATTAGCGGCTAGTAGGTCAGACATGCTTTGGCCGCTTCTTTTGGCGGCGAGCCAGACCGGGAAATTGAAGTAGGCGAAGGCGCGAGCTTCTTGGGGGTTGTTTTGAATGTTGCTGAACTCGGTTTGGAGGTATTGCCAGGCTTCTTCTGGCTGGGCGAAGGTGTTTTTGCTGAGTTTTTTGATGAAGCTCAGGAAGGTATCTTCTAGGGCAAAGCCGCTGCCCGCCCCTTTTTTATAGAGGAAGCGGTAGCAGTTGAGCAGGGCGTTTTGAAGGGTTTCGGGCTGCTTGAGTTCGTAGGCGGCAAGGGGTTCGAGCAGGTGCGCGAATAGGTAGATGTCTTGGCGCAGTTTGGCTCGGGGAATGGCGAGCAGGCGTTGCAGCAATTTGTAGGCGTAGGGATGGTCCTCACCGATGAAGGCGAGGGAAAAACCGTAGAAACAGAGCATGGACTCACCCGAGGGATCTATGCGATCGCCCCAATTATCGAGCTGTTCTTGCATGGCGCGCACGGTGGCAATGCCTTGCAGGTAGGTATGCTCATGGATGTGCTGGTTCATTTGATGGTAGAAGTAAGCCTGGAACAAACGCAGCTGCAGACTGTCGTTTTTTTCAAGGGCTTTGTCGTTCATCATTTGTCGCAGCATGGAGAGATAGTGCGCCCGCTCGTGATCCTTTGACAAGAGGAAAGTCATGTTGAGCAGGTTGTTGACGGCGCTGACGTAAATGACCGGCTCTTGTTGCAGCATTTCGGGCCGGGACTCTAATAGATCGGTGAGTTGCTTACTGTGATCATAGCAGTTGGGCAGGTCGCGGGTCAGGAAATAGTAGGTGCTTAAAGTACGCAGGCGGAGCAATTGGGCTTCGTAGCTGGTGGGTAGTGGGGCATCCTCTTGCAGTAGCGGATGTGCCATCACTTCCCGGGGCACATTGGGGGCATCTGGAGCGACACCCGCTTGACGGGCCACACCGAGTTTACCCGCATGTCGGTACAAGCGCGCGAACAGCCACCAGTGCTGATTGACGGAGCTGAGTTGTTGGAAAATGTCATTTCCTTCTTCTAGCAAACGGCGCAGGTCTTGCTCGCTTTGGTCGCGGTATTGCTGTACTTCTAAAATGCGTTTATGCAGGCGGAAGATCTCTGGCAGAAAGCTGATCAGCTCGTGTTGCTCGGCTTGTTTACGGGCTTTGAACACGAGTTTCAGGGCTTGGTCGTGTATGCCTTTTTCTGTGAGGAACTGTATGTTGCCCAGTAGCTCTCTGAGCTCCGCGGCCACGCTATTTTGAGCGTGATAGGCGTTCATGGATCTCAGGATCAGGTCGTAGAGATAGGCTTTGGCAACAGATAGGCGACGCACGAATTTCTCGCCGGCGAATTTTTTCAGAATGGCGTCTTCATTATAAACACGCTGCTTGTCGATGGCATCGAATAAGCTGATGTACTTATTCTGTCCACCGATCACATGTCGTGCCGACCAGATTTTGAAAAAGCGTTTTTCGGAGCGATTCAAACTCTTGATCAGTCGATATAAGCCATCATTGCGCCGCATAAGGATCCACTAGCTGTTTCGTTTGACTGCTGACCTGATTTTTGCCTAAAGGCTTGTTAAACAGCTATAAAGATACAGCAGAAGTGGCTTAGACTTCTGCTGTATTGAGACTTTTTTGGGGAAATTTTGAAATTATTCTAATTCATGGATGTCTATGTTATTTTGAATCGGGGCTTGTTTCGATGGATTTACATCCATCGCTTTGGTATGCCGTCCCTTTAGGACTCTGGAGCTTTCCTCTGATTTTGAATCATACAATTTTTGCAAATACTTGTTAAAGTTTTTTAATTGGTTGAAATGACAAGCGGTATCTGATTTCTTTGTGGTAAGTACCCATGAATCATGACAAAGCTCCTTTTAAAAATTTTCCCTAACGTTTTGATGTTGTATACAGTATCTGGCTTCTATGCTGGGGCCATTTCGACTCAACGCTTCACTATTGATTCAACTTTTTTACGTATTGGGGTCGACTTCCTTATTTATCTCATCTTATTGTACAGAACATTGGATCTGATCTATTGGGGAAAGCGTACCTATACAGAAAAAGGGGCGATAGATAATGCCGAGCTGTCTTTCTTTGGCGCTTATTGTGTATTGATCGCCCTGGACTTAAGTGATTTTTACAATTGGATTTACTTTGTTCCGTTTATGCAGACTTATTCTTTACTCAGTTTTATTTATTCACTTCCTGCTTTAGTATGGGTTTTTGAGCTGATCAAAAGGTCGTCTTTTAAAACGCATCAATGGTCTTATTTTTTACTTGTTCTTCTTTTTGTTGGCTCTATTGTAGTGGGGTATTCCTTGACGCTGCATGTGCAAACGGCTTATATGTTTTGAGCACACAACAGTTGAAAAACGACCTTTTAATCAACTTATGCCCCCAACCAATTCCCACCACAAACACGT
>JAHDGT010000508.1 GCA_020631675.1 Bacteroidota bacterium | reverse complement strand
TAGAGTTCGTTAGCTTGGAATAGTTGTTCATCCATTGAGATGGTACCATTCCAGTGTAATTCATCATTTAGTTTTTGCTGCCTAATCTGTCTGCCTTGTAAATCGTAGAAAGTTGCCGTAAACACCTCATCTGATCGAGTGAAAGTCAAATCTTTCAAATAGAGTTCATTTGAGGATATCTGTAGTGGATTCGGATGTAAAACCGGGGTTCCTTTTATCGTTGATAAGTTATTATCTGATATTGAGGTGAGGTCACACAAGGGAGTTGTAACCATAAACTCAACCTCACAATAATACTCTTGATAATCATAAACAATTCTTATAGTATCTGTGGAACCATCAGGATATAGGTAGGCAAAATAATTGAGAGTATCATCAGTTGTATATACCGAATGACTAAGCGAATTATTTTTATATATTTGAAGTATTGTAAAGTCCGCACTATTCTTAACGATAGTATAATTACAAATAACTTGATCGGATGATGAGCAAGGTTGCAATTCAATATTACTAACTGAAAGTTCACAATAACAGGGGTCAACACTAATGAGCGTATCCACCCAACATCCCGGAAATAAACTATCGTGAACGAATATATGATAGTCGTTCTGTACATCCGCAGGCAAAGAAATATCAAAAGTGGTCAATTCTCCAGTACCTGGAATAGCTTCTTCAAAATAATCTTCTAAATTAACCGATATCATAAAGCCTACCGAAGTAGGGTTTTCTGCACTTATGGCAACCTCATAAACTATTTCTGTTGAGTCTTCTTCACAAGCATTTATCGGTGTCAGGTCAATATCGGTAATTTTACAAAGGCAATTATCAAAATAAAAATTACCTCCGGTCATACAAAGTAATTCTACATCCTCCACTATTAGAGTTTGACTAAAGTTAGAACTATAGATGTCTAAATAAAAGGTGTTGACAGGCGTAGTATATGCAAATGTATCTACGATAACCCCATCTATTGTAACTACATAGCCTTCACTACTCGTATCATATGCCTCAAACTGAAACGTATATGTCTCTATCCCATCATCGCAGGGTTCCATCGATTCAAATGACAAGCCAGAGAATTCACATGCGGACAATATATTTAAGCCAGAATGAACAAAAGCAAAAAAGTTAAAAATAAGAAGTACCGTAAATCGTAGAGTCTTCATGGGAGAGTGTTTGAAATTTGAAAATCCATATTAAATATACACATTTTAAATAAACCGAGTAAGTCTGTCGCCCAAAACAATTCCCATCTATTGCCAGTTTAAAACGATACGGCTAACTTTAAACTTTATTAACATAAAGGCCGTCTAATACCTTATGATTACAGCAGCACTCCGATCGTCTTACTTACTGATGGTGTTCAGCATTTGCGCGACACTCTTGACTGGCTGCTCGGCCCAAGGAAGTACTATGACCGTTAACGCCAATAAGATCCACAAGGCAATAGAGAAAGGAGACCCCGTTATTTACAGAAACGCCAGAATAGAAGGCAATCTCAATTTATCCGCTGTAGGTACTCGTTTTCAGGAGCTACACTCAGCTGGGCGACATTATGTGGAGGTGCCACTGGTCTTTATTGATTGTACCATTGAGGGGGATGTAGTGGCTTTCTCAGCGGATATGAGCACTCGATCATCTGAGAAAACCAGCTTTAGCAAATTGGTCAATTTCGAGGGCAGTACTTTTCAGGGGGAAGTGAATTTTAGAGAGGCGATTTTTAATGGGAGTGCTTCTTTTAGCACAGCTACCTTTGAGAAAGGGGCTAATTTTGAAGGAGCGCAATTCAGAGATAAAGGGCATTTCCGAACCACGCAGTTCAAAGGAGAAGTGCGCTTTCAAAGAGCGATCTTTCAGCAGGAGGTGTTTTTCTTGCAGGCGAACTTTTATGAGAACGCCAGTTTTCAGAATGCACGCTTTCACGATCTGGCACATTTAAGCACGGCCACCTTCCACAAATACGCGGAACTGGACAATCTGCTGTGTCGGGCAGGGATTTTGATGAACTATACCAAGTTCAAAGGGCGATCCACTTTTACCAATGGGCATTTCTATGGTCGTAATGATGTGGTCAGTGCACAATTCTGGGATCTGACCGATATGACCAGCTGCATGTTCTTTGGTCCGACACGCTTTACTAAGACAAGCTTTAACGCACCCGTCGATTTCTCGAATAGCGTTTTCGCAATGGGGCAGCCTGAAGTGGAAGAAACCACTTTCTTTAAAACGGTGACAGCAGAAGGTACGCAGTATATCAATTCCAATGCTTTGGAGGGCTTATTCAAAAGTAGCCCTGCCGCGGAGGAATTGCCTCCGGCTGAGGAATAAACAAAAACATACTATACGCTTATACTGTTGTATTTGAGTTTGTACACCTTCTCAAATCAGCACATTAGCACACTAACTATACAACTATGAGAGCTATTATCATTCGCTTTTCCATGTTGGCTTTTTTGGTCGTTGGAGGCTTGAGTTTCTACTCTTGCGACGAACCCATCACTGATGAAGACGTGGCGGGTATCTTACAGGCACTGGGCTGGCTGGAAGAATCTGAACAACTGGAAGAAATAGAAGAAGACATCCAGATCATTGATGATGAGACGGGTTTGCCTTCTTCGGTTAATTTATTGCCTAATTTCCCGCCTGTTGGGGATCAGGGGCAGTACGGTACTTGTGTGGGTTGGGCTTTGGGCTACAACCTCATGACCGCTTTAGAGGCGATCGACCAGAACAAGAGCACTTCTCAATTGGCATCGCCAGAGCACCAATTCAGTCCGAAAGACCTTTTCTTGGCTTTACCAGCTAATCAGAAAGCAGAAGACTGTAATGGTACTACTTTTGAATTCGCTTTTGATAAGATGCAGGAGCGGGGTATCGCGACTTTAGCTACGGCTCCTTATGTGAATATGGGTGGCTGTACTTCAAGTCCACAAAGCTCTTGGACAGCAGAAGCTGCGAACCACAAAATCCAGAGCTACCGTAAAATCGGCTCTACCACCAGTACGGTGAAAAACTATTTAGCGAAGGGAAGACCCGTAG
>JAHDGT010000507.1 GCA_020631675.1 Bacteroidota bacterium | reverse complement strand
CCCCTTTTTATTGCGTGGATGCACCCTGTAAATGCAAATGTGAATGACATTTATTTGACTGAAAAGAACTAACTTAGAGCTATGACAGAAAAGGAAATCAATTTTAATCCGCCACCCGCCGAAGTGCTCTATGCTTTGGCGAAACCTTTACGCAATTATTTTGAGCCACAGTACTTTGGTTTGGAGCATATAGACCCGGACAGACCTTCTTTGTACGTGGCGAATCATACGGTATATGGTGCCTTTGACATTCCCTTGTATTGCACGGAAGTTTATAAGCAAAAAGGGATCATTCTGAGAACCTTAGGAGATCATTTTCATTATGTGATACCCGGATGGCGGGATCTGGTGACGAATATGGGCGTGGTGCGCGGCACTAGAGACAATTGCTCTGAATTGATGGAACGCGGGCAGCATGTGTTGGTGTTTCCGGGCGGAAGTAGAGAGGTCTGTAAGCAGAAAGGAGAGGAGAACACGCTGGTGTGGAAGCGGAGAACGGGTTTCGCGAGAATGGCGATAGAAAATGATTATCCTATTTTACCTTTCGCGGCTTTAGGTCCGGATGAGGCCTATGAAATTTTGATCGACTCGAATGATATAATGAATTCTGTAGTGGGTAAGATGTTGAATTTCACAGGCTGGGCAAAGCACGTTAAAAACGGGGAACATATACCACCAATTTCAAGAGGATTATTGGGTTCTTTTTTACCTAAGCCCGAAAAATTTTACTTCGGTTTTGGCACACCAATTGACACCAGTTCATTCAAAGGACATTCTGAAGATCCGGAAGCTTTATTTGAGTTAAGAAGCCAAGTAGAGCACTCGATCAATGATCTATTTGATGAAATGAAAGCGGTGCGCGCCAAAGATACCGATCAAAAGCCTTGGCGTAAGTTTTTGAAAAAAATGGATAAGAATGCCGACAAAAGAGCGAAAAAATAGATCACAGCTCTTTTTTAATGATTATGTTCGCCTTTCCCTAATTCGCAAACCTTTATGTCTACCTATCAGATCTATCACCCTCATCATGTAAATGGCAAAGAGCTGGACGAGTTCTTGGCCAGAGGCTGGTTCAGGTCAGGGTCAATGCTATTCATTTCACAGTACATTTTCTTAGGAGAGGATGTTTATTCCCCAGTGCGTTTGAGATTGCCATTGGCGGGCTATAAAATGAAGAAGCGCTTGCGGTCCTTATACAGGAAAGTGACCAAGGAGTTTTCTTACATCATTCGCCCCGCCAGTATTACAGCAGAAAAAGAAGCATTATACAGACAACACTGCCCGCGTTTCGGAGGCTATGTGCCCGGCACCTTAAAGGAAAATTTATTAGGTGCCGACCGTCAACAGGTCTTTGATACCAGAGAGGTCTGTGTTTATGATGGTAAAAAGTTGATCGCGGTCAGTTTCTTTGATATGGGGAACAACTCTATGGCCAGTATTTTAGGTTTGTTTGATCAAGCTTACTCCAAATTCAGCTTGGGCATGTTCACCATGCTTGCCGAAATATTGTACGGACAAGAGCAGGGTGTTGATTTTTATTATCCGGGTTATGTGCTGCCGGGCAATGAACGCTTCAACTATAAACTAAGATTAGGGAACCTAGAAGGCTATTTAGATAAAGGGGGCTGGGTGTCATATGATCAACTCGATCTGACAGCCTTGCCGGTCACACGAATGAAAAGAGAATTAGGTCGATTAGCAGAGGCATTGGATGAAGTGGGCATCAAGCACAAATTGGTGCATTACCCGCCTTTTCAATTGGATTTAGGATGGGGCAGCCGTTCGCAATTACGCTCTCCACTTTGGGTATATTGCTTGCCCGGAGAGACCATCTTTCCTTTGGTAGTGGATTATGATATGGCGAAAGGGGGCTTCTCTTTTGGTTTGTATCAAGAAATGATAGAGGGTTTATTATACGATATCCGTTCTTTGTTCAAGGACCAGACCAATGATAAAACCGTACTGGCCATGTTAGAACGATATAAAGAAGTGGCCTTCTACGAATCGCCTTATGATATGGCAGAAGCCATAAAGTTATTCCTCGCTGCTCCGGAAGTGGAGCAGGAAATCTTTCCTTGATTTTAGTAGGTGAATCTTAGACCGAAAGCGCGGCTATACTGTCTTCTATAGTTTGTTCCACCTGAAAGATGGATTGCAACTTGGTAATGACCAAGAGCCTGCCTAAAGTGGCATTTACGCCCGTTAACACCACTTCTCCATCTTCTTTTCTGGCTTTGGTAAGTATGGTCAAAAGCACACTGAGACCGGTACTATTCATGACCTCTAATTCGCTTAGGTCCAGCACGAATTTAGCCATACCTATCGCTGTTTTATCTTCCACTTGTTCCAACAAAGCTGTTGATTGATGCTTCGCGATCAGTTTTCCCGCCATTTTAATGACGATGACATCTCCTTTTTGTTCGAATTTATAAGTCATGCTACTCACTTCTACTAATGAGGCGAACTTTTAATTTGATAACACCTCACAAAATCCTTCGATCATTATAGATCTTACGCACGATATAGATTTAGATATAGTTCGGGGGTATGAATAAAAAGAGGGGGCATTTTTTATTATCGTTTAGCCTTGGCCCTCGCAGGAACTTTTTCTTTACTATGTGCCGCACAACTATCCTTACAATTACAATGCCCATAAAAGTTCAATGAGTGGTCTGTGATGGTAAAATCCATAATTTCTTCCACCATGCTTTTTATTTCCTGAATTCTAGGGTCGCAAAACTCCACTACTTTACCACAGTTCACACAGATCAGGTGGTCGTGCTGCTTAAAGCCATAGGCCTTTTCATATTGCGTGACATTTTTCCCGAATTGATGCTTGGTCACCAAACTGCTGGCCACCAAAAGCTCTAAAGTATTGTAGACGGTAGCCCGACTGATATTATGCTGCTTGTTGATCATTTCGATATAGAGCGTGTCCGCATCAAAATGATCATCGCGAGAATAGACCTCCTTTAAGATCGCATAACGCTCTGGCGTTTTACGTTGCTTATTACTCTCTAAATAAGCCGTGAAGATGTTCTTCAC
>JAHDGT010000022.1 GCA_020631675.1 Bacteroidota bacterium | reverse complement strand
AAACTGGCCTACTGTACGAAAATCTCACGTCTCGAGTCTCATGTCTCGGGTCTAATAAAGCGCAAGCTTTCACTGCGTCCACCGGGCTATCCGTTCAAATTCAGCCGCTGCCTGCTGCTGTTTGGCAGGCATAGCGGTGTCTTCCTCTGATCAGCCCCGCTATGCCGCCAAACAGGGCGCATTCAGCGGCTTCATAACCACTACTATCCCTCGCGCGAGCACTAATGGCGACGAGCCACCGTCATAGGCAATAGATTCTTAGGGCGCATGGTGATCTGCGCTTCCAAACCCGGATGCCCTTCACCTTTATAGGTGAATTTATAGCGCCGGACCAATTCCGCGACGATCATCTGTATTTCATACAAAGCGAACATATAACCGATACACATCCGAGGCCCGCCCCCGAATGGGAAATAGGCGATTTTATTCTTGTCGGTAAAGTTTTCCTTCAGGAAGCGGTCCGGGTCGAATTTATGTGGGTTGTCCCAGTAGCGTTCAGAACGGTGAATGCCGTAAATGAAAAAGTTCACATTTGACTCAGGCGGTACTTCGTAGCCGTTCATCTCGTCTTTATCGATCGATGTACGATCAATGATCCAAACAGGCGGGTACAAACGCATGCTTTCTTTGATCACCCGCATGGTGTACTCCAACTTGGGTAAATGTTCAAAGCCCACTGCTTGGTCTTCAGGTACAACAGCTTTTACTTCTTCTAAAATACGGGCTAAAACCTCGGGGTGCTGATCCAGTACATAGAACGTCCAGCTCAAAGCATTAGAAGAGGTTTCATAACCGGCCGACATCATAACGATGGATTCGTCATGTATCTGTTCGTCACTCATGCCCTCACCCGTATCTTCATAGCGAGAATCAATGAGCATGGACAGAAGATCCCCTTTGGGTTCTTCGGTCCTGCGTTCAGCAATGATGCGATATATGATATCATCCATTACCTTTCTGGCCCTGTTCATTTCGTCTACTCTCCCGGTAAGGGTATGATAAGGCACTAAGAAAGGGGTTCGGATCTTCATGACCATATACTGCTGTATCTGATCCACAGCATTACCTACTTCATCGACCATTTCGTTGCTTAAGCCCGTACTAAATAAGGCTTTACTCACCACTTTAAAAGTGAGATGCATCATTTCGTCCACGAAGTTGAACTGCTCCCCACTCTCCGCTTTTTTGTCTAATATGCTCAGGTGTGTCTGCGTTTCCTGTTGCATGATCAGCGATAATTCCGCTAATCTTTTTTTGTGGAAAGCTGGCTGTATCAAACGGCGCTGTTGTAGCCAATAAGCCCCGTCGGCAGTAAGCAGACCATTGCCGATCTGATCTTTAAGCATATCTACTATGGGAGAACGCTTATAGTTCTTGTGGTTCTTTTTCAGTGCGTGCTGTGCGGATTCTGCAAGCGTGGATACAACGACCTGCAAAGGTCCCAAATACATAGAGTACATTTCGCCGAACGCTCTTCGGTTGTGCATGAGTGAGCGTATGGGTTCTTTACCCATGTCCAATTGTCTGGCGATGTTCTTCAAGCGAGGAATGGCCGGGATAGGCTTCATGTGGTGCGATCTTACTTGAGTGATTAATTACGATTGCCAGGCAGCAAATAGCGGAAAAGCGTTAGTCCGCCAAAGAAGAAAATGATGCCTAAAACAAAAGGAGCTAATGCGCCCCATTGGCTGGTAGGTAAATCAACGATTTTCATAACGCCCAAACAGGCGAAAATCAATAGTCCCATGCCAGCAAGGGTCAATATGGTGGCAAAAGTCTTTACTAAATTCATATTGTCAGTGTTACGCTGTGATTGAATGATTGCTGTGAGTGGGGCGCCTTCTGATTAAGGAACGAAATATACATCCGTGAACAAGCGATACTCCATTGGGTTTTGAGGGAAATTACGGAGCTTGCCATTCAGCAAACGCTCATCTTTATCATAGAATAAAGGCAAGAAAGGAGCCTCTTCTAATGCGATTTGATCGGCTTTAAGATAGAGGGCATTTCGTTCTGCTTCATCTACAGTACGCAATGCCTGCTCAAAAGTTTTATCGAACTCGGCATTATTAAAGCGTAAGGCATTGATATAGGCTGGGTCTTTTGGTCCTGCCGGTAAATGCTTGCTCCAAAGGTAATTCAAGAAGTTTTCAGGATCGGGATAATCCGCTACCCAACCTAATCGCCAGAAGTCGACTTTACCCGTTTCTAGGCTTTCTGTATGTTGCGGCCAAGGCATTTTTTGTATGCGCACCTTAACATTCAGGTTCTCATTCAGCATTTTTTGCACGGCTTCGGCAACTTGTTCGTTACGTGTCCCGCCACTATTGATCTGTAGGGTGATCTCATCTAATCCTTTTCCTTCAGGATGCCCCGCCTCGGCCAATAGCTTACGGGCTTTGTCAGGGTCGAATTTATAGCCCTCTACTTTTTTATGCTCATAGTTGGCAAAGGCAGGAGGAACCATGCCGAAATGTCCGGGAACACCAGAGCCTTTTAGCACTAGGTCTACCAATCGGTCGCGGTCCACCGCATAGCAAAAGGCCTGACGCAGCTTTTTATTATTGAACAGCTTACCGTTATTCAAAAAACCATAGTATTGAATGGTCATTGAAATTAAGTCTTGGTATTGGTAGCCAGCTTCTTTGTACTCGCCCAATAAGTTGCCATCGCGATCGGTGATCTCATCGGCAGCTTGTAGCGGCAGGCGGTAGATAAAATCGAGATTGCCCTGCTTCAATTCTAGTAGTGACGACATCTGGTCCTTGATGAATGATACTCTTACGCCGTCTAAATAGGGTAGGGAGTTGCCGTCTTTATCTTTAGCCCAGTACTGATCATTACGACTCAATGCCACTACTTTACCGTCTTTTACGGTTTTCTGCTTGAAAGGTCCAGTACCTACCATATTGGCACGCATATCAACGCCGTATTTTTCAATAGCTTCTTTGGGGAATACCGCACAAAAAGGCATAGCCAGTATATAAGGGAATATCCCGAAAGGCTCATTGAGTTCAATACGGAGGGTGTGGTCACCGATTACGCTGATACCAGGAATATCAGTCGACTTGCCATCATAATGTGCTCTGGCACCTTTAATACGATCCACAACAAAGGAAAAGCCTTTGTTATCACCAGCAGGGGTACACAACTTTTTGAAGCTGTAAGCAAAGTCTTGAGCGGTCACGGCTCTTCCTTTTCCATCAGGGAAGCAGGCATTGTCATGAAAGCGGGCGTCTTTGCGAAGATTGAAAGTATAAATGGTCGCATCCTCATTGGCTTCCCAGCTCTCTGCCAAACAAGGCTGTAGCGTTAGGTCTTTCTGGTCTAATTTGAGCAGTCCCTCATATACTTGATTGACGATGCGATGCCCGACAACCTCACTAATATTCAATGGGTAAAGACTGCGGAAGTGCTCGTCTTCATTCACTCTGATGATGCCGCCGTAATAGGCATTCCCCTTATCTGCTTTACGGAGTCTGTCTTGGGCTTTGCCCTTGCCTGTTCCTGAATCAGCACCACCGCCACAAGCGAAACTCAAGGCGATGAATAGAGTGATACAACAAAACAGTAGTTGCTTGAATGGGCTATTAATAGTCATTGTACATGCTTGGTTTTATGGAACTTGGCCAAGATACGATTTTAGCGGATAGATCGAACCTGAACTGAAAAAGCGGCGTACCACCTGCTTCCATGATCGGAAGACCGGTGATACGCCGCTCTTTTTATTGTGGGCATACGCCCTTATGATAATTTTGAATGTCTGAGTGCTGAGTTTTGAATGAAGACAATGACCGATGGGCCAATGCTTAATTTACGAAACCCACTAAGCGCTCATTTTTTTAGTCGGCACGGAAGCGAGCACGGGTGGAAGTACCCATCCAGCAACCGATTTTGACAGCATCGCCCTGCGAAACGCCACGCATGAACCCTTCAGACTTCAGTGGGAAGAATTGTGAGTAGCGATTGATGTTTTTCTTAGCTGTTGCGGCTACGCTTGGATCTATATCACGGGCTTTTTCCCACATATCACAAGCAGCCCAGGCTACTCTTTGGCTTTTCCAGCCGGTACCACTACCACAAAGTGGACCACTAGAAGCGTACAAATCACCGATGAACATATAGGGCTTACCCCAGCTTGGGTTCAACTCAGCGGCCTGCTTGGCATATTTACGTGCTTGTGTGGCAACAGAAGTTGTCAGATCACTCACTTTTCTACGCTCAATAGTGGCTAAGTTCATGTAGATCTTCGACTTGTTGGTACGGTCGGTTTCCATTTCGGCCGCTTCTAGGTAGTACTTAATGGCGTTGTTGATATCGCCAGACTTATAGAAACTTTGTGCGATGCGGCGTGCGCGAGCTGCCGTAGGCTCTAAGCTATATAGTTGGTTAAGCAACTGAGCATATTTAGGATCAGTCTTACACTGGTACTTTTGCAGCTTAGACAAATAACGCTTAATGGTCTTTAGATCACTTGGGTTAGCTGCCAGTTTCGCATCGTATTTTTCTTTGGTACACACACAATCGGCACAGGTATCAGGAGCTGGCCCTTTAGGAGCACAGGCTGATTCCACTTTATCATTGGTGCTTTCCAACTTATCGCGAGTTTCCTCGAATTTGGTGACGATCTTCTCGTTTTGGTGGTTTTCGATATTGTGCTCGGCGATGCGGAGAAGCATGGCATAAACCTCTTCCATCTGATCACAGCTGAGCTCTTTGGCATTATACTGCTTGATCTTGCTGGCATAGTAGGGGGTAAGTAAATAATAGGCAGCATCTTCTTGCTGAATATCTACGGACTTCGTGGCCAATGCGTAGTAGGTCTCTTTGTCTTCTTTGTTGAACTTCGCATTCAGCAATGCGAGTTTGCCAGTGACAAAACCCTCTTCACCAAAGATTTCGACCCGCTGGTCATAAATCGCCTTGATGGTATCGACATAGGCCATTTTTGTCGCCTCGTCTGCGGCGTTCTCTGCGAAGTGGGTATACATTTTCACACCGTCCACATAAGGTGTCTTACGTGCTTCAGGGGCATTTTTGTACACATAACGCCAGAAACCGATCGCGTCATCATAGACCTTTTGCTTGTAGTACTCGCGGTATAAAGAGTACTGTTCTACGGTTTTTAGACTATCAGGACCCCACTTACCAACTTCGCTACCAATGACCGCATCGGCATTGAGCGTCACTTCTTCCTCTTCTTCAATGATGTCGCGCCCTTTGTCTGCCGACTTGTCTTCTACTTTGTCGCTGGTGTTCTGTGCTTTTTTACCTCCTTTACAGGCTGTAAAACTAATGCCGATGATGAAGCTCATGAGCAGTAGCAGCGAGAAGCGTTTACTGAAAATGGTGGTCATGGTCGTATGTTTTAATGAATTATTATCGCTTTTTGCTTTGACAAGCTGGACATATTAAAGCTTATCCAATTGACATTTTTTAACGCTCGGGCAAAAGTACGGCTTTCTATTTACGACCTATTGTTCAGCTAACATACAATTAACCTAACCGCGGAACTTTCTGCATGTGATTATAGGTTATGCTTTATGTAAGTGCTTATGAACCACCTGTTATCGTATGTGCAGTAGCTATAGTGTTACTGCGGAACTTACAATACCCCAATTATGAATCATCTGGTAATTGTCCCGAAATCTGCTTTGACGAAATTAGCATCAGATCAATTTCAATTTGTGGCTTTTAATGATCCACAATTGCTGTATATACTTCGTAATGCCGAGACGATTCTCGTATTGGATCTGCTGGCTAGAAAGAAAGATGGAAAACTTGTGGGCGGACGTGAATTCATAGTCCGTCTGTTTGAGAAGGCTCCTGATCTAACAGCTAAGATCAGTTTGATACAGTTTGCTGGATTGACAGCAAAAGAGGAAAAGGAAAGAAGGTTAGATACCATTTTACCTCCCTATAAGTCAAATTGCATAGATGATAAACATTTGTCTGCTGCGAGAGCGGTAGCTCGTGATTATCAGCGTACCCGCATGAATTTTCAAATCAATGGTCCGGCTAAGAAAAAGCCCAGTGCATTTAGTCGGGTGTTAAGTATATTATTCTAAGAGATGTAATTCAAATAAGAAACCTTAAGTTAAGTATTGGCTTATTAGGCAACCCCATACTTTCTCCCATTTTTTCACGTGAGAGCGTTAGTGGTAGTATTCATCTGATCGGTAGCTGTTTTTTCAAGAACAGTTATTGAAAGGGCTGCTTGCGCTCTCCACCCTAAAGTTTTTGTATCATGTCGAAGCAAAAAGAATATAGTATTAGCGAATTGAAGTATATGGCATTCAGCCGTAAGAATCTTAAAGATGCGGGTTTAGGCTTTGCGAAACATTTGGTCTTATTGGTTTATGTACTCTTGTTCGTTTATCTAATGTGCCTTGTAGTAGGCTAAGTAAGCGCTCCCGAACACCGGACATCGCTAAAATTAAAAAGCCGCTGCTTCATTTGAAGCAGCGGCTTTTTTTGTTGTTTGAAATTGCTTGCTAAAGCACTATTCTTTAACCAATTTACTGCTTATCGTTTCTTTACCATCGGTAACACTTACCAGATAAACACCAGCTGCCATGTTACGCAAATCGATTTCGTGTGATAAAGCAGAGGAGCCTTGCAATAGTTGTGTGTAAACTACTTGACCCGCTACATTGAATAACTGAACCATAATACGGTCACTCTGCGCATTAGCGAACTGTACAGTCACTTGTTCCGCAGCAGGGACAGGAGATATACTCACGATCTGGAATGTGCCGTCTGTGTCGCGCATGACAGTTACGATACCTGCGCTTTGGCTTTCACCATTCAAGTCGGTCTGTTGTAAATGGTAGTAGCTTAAGCCTGCTGGCGCATCAGCATCTAACCATTCGTAGTACTGGTTACTTTCGCTATCACCTTGTGAAGCAACGGTAGCGATCTCACTGAAGTTGACACCATCTGTTGAACGACTCAAAGTGAAGTAGTCATTATTAGATTCTGTAGCAGTTACCCACTCTATTAAGTTACCATTAGAAAGTGCTTGTCCGGTTAAGGATAATAACTCGATTGGTGTTTTAATACAGATGAAGTCATCGGCAGCGGATGCGGTACAGCCGTTGCCATCATCCATGATGTTGAATTCATAAACAGAGGTTACCCCTTCCGCGAAAATAATGTCTTGTGTTTCACCTAATTCCAAATTGTCATCCACAATATCACCTGTTAAAATATAGGCGAAATCATCATCATATTCAGGTAAACCACCCTGTGCACCAACGGTGACGTAGTAATCTCCGAATTCCCAATCACAGTATTCGTTGATCAATATTTCAACTGGGTTCAAGAAGACAACAGGCGTACCTGGTGCAACGAATGTACAAGCACTTGCCAGATCAGGGATTCCAGGAGCAGTACCTTCAGGACCCACCACAGAAGAAATGTAGTACACTGTATTGGTGTTGATGTCTTCACCACTATCTGGAGAGAAGACTCCTGTTGTGTTTACAGCTAAGATATCACCTGCTTCAGCACCTGAGTTGGTGTGTAGGGCATAGATGAACGCGTCTTCATCCAAAATAGAAACGCCATCAGCAGCAAGATCCGTTGATTCGCCTGCGCAGAGTACCATTTCTCCACTTGGCATCACACCTGGGTCAGAGTCGCCATCGCCCAATTCAAATTCAAAGCTTTCCGCACCGCTGAATGCGCCATCTACTACGATGGCATCTAAAGTTTTAGTTCCTAATACCAAGGAGAAACTGCCTTCATCCGGGAAGCAGTAGATCAGTTCAGAAGGACAAGCTGTAACATCAATATTCGCTACTGCTTCACCTGTAGCATCATCAACTAAATCCACAGATTGCGGATTGTCGTCACTTGCAGCACAAAGTCCACATTCAAATACGCTGATCGGCATGGTCAAACCAGAATTGCCATCTGCTGATTCGAAGGCAAATGGTTCATCACTGGTCACTACGCCATCTACAACAATACCTTCGATGATCTGATCACCGAATTGTAATCCATAGCTACCCACATCAGGGAAGCAGTATAAGATGTTGGTAGGGCAAACTGTAAGGGTATAGTTTTGTAATACCTCACCTGCTTCATTGATCAGAGAAATAGATTGTGGGTCAAATGGAGATAAGGCACACTCCCCACAATCCAGTACAGTAACAGGAATCGATGTTTCCAACTCAGGATCATCATCTTCTGTAAGGGTTACGGAAACCGCGCTCTCACAATCGTTCGCATCAGTTACAGTTACTGCGTAGAAACCTGCGGGTAAGCCTTCTAATACCGCATCCCCTTCAGAGGTTTCGGTAATGCCGGTGCTCCAAGCGTAGGTGAATGGAGGGTCACCAATAGCCGTAGCGGTAATCGTACCTCCTGTTGGCGAAGCACAAGTCGGATCTGTTGAAGAAAGTAGCGGTGCTTGGCAACAAGACAATACCGCTTTAAAAGTGAAGTTAGGATCATCAGGACATGGACTTTCTGAGGTCCAGCTACCTGTTTCCGCATCTGAGAAGTTGAGGAAAGTGATACTTAAATCACCGCCATCTTCACCCGGAGGACAAGTTTGCGTTTCTAAGACCATACAGAAACTCAGGGCACAGCCGTCTCCTACATTCGCATCTCCATAGTTATTACCAGGGTCGTCATCCAGACCCGGACCACCAGAGGCGGTCTCGTAGAAGAACCCAGGACCTTGAGGGTCTGGGAGCGCACTACCGGAAGTACCTAAAACGGATTCGTACCAGTCCCATGTACCTGTACCTGTACAATCTTCTGGTGAAAGTGGGTCAAGCGTAGCAACATTCCAGCCATCACCGAATACAGGCACTAAACCGTGGAACCAGTCGGCAGCATTCTGCTCGTAATCACCAATGTCTAAGCAAATCGTTACAATCTGTCCCGCATCATAAGATCCCAACACAGGAGGCGGAGAAAGTGAAATGGTTTGTTCAAGGATACAGATTTCGGTCAGGGTCTCATAAGTCTGAACACAAAGCTCGAAATCACCTTGGTCTTCCTCACTGCCGCCACTTACTTGTAAGTAATAAGTGACACCAGGAGAAACAGGAGCGAAAGTAACGTTAATAGCGTCACCTGTTTCACTTACCACACAATCTCTACCGATCAAACCTTCACAATCGCCTTCGTACAAAGCGACCATCAGATTATCCATGTCTCCTTCCAGGGTAACATCTAAGAGATTACCGATGGAAGTGAAGGTGTACCATACATCGGATGCGGGCACAGGGAAAGGCACATCGCCTTGACAAAACAATTGGTTAATAAAGGGAAGCTCTGCGAAAGAGCCATTGGTTGTTCCCTCTACACAAGTCGGGGATGTGGTGGACAAGCCCGTGATCAATTCCGCGGTGCCGCAATCGTCGTTTTCTACTTGTGCCCATGCTGTGTTCGTACAGCAAAAAAGCAGAAAGCAGCAAGCGATCAAGCGCGCCCAGCGGATGGATGGTACATGTAAATTCATGTTGCTCTTAAATTTGCGTAATGTGGATCGTAAGATAGCGAATGACAAACATATTTTAGAATGTAGTGCCCTTTGTTTTAGGTGCAATCTGCAAGGCATTTGCAGATGAAATTTAAGTGTTGATTTTTGCTTTGTTTATCTCATTGATTGTCAGTGGCAAAAAGGGGTTGCAAGTAGCTGCTGCTTTTAAATGCTAAGCTGTGTTTTTTCTTATTTTCTTATTTTCGTAATTGCATGAAAACATGATTTTATGAGAGCTGCGATTTGTAAGTTGATTTTGCGACTATTGGGCTGGCGGATCATTGGTCAGGTGCCCGACCATTTGAAAAAAGGAGTGGCGATCATAGCACCGCACACCAGCAATTGGGATTTCATTTTAGGGGTGTTGGGCATTTATACCCACAAGGTCAGTTTGAACTTTTTGGCCAAGGATTCGATCTTTCGTTTTCCTTTTGGCGGACTATTAAGAGCGATGGGCGGAATTCCGGTTGATCGCTCTAAAAACACCAATTTAGTGGATCAGATCGTAGCGGAATTCGGCAAGAGAGAGGTCTTGCGATTGGCTTTAGCACCCGAAGGCACTCGCTCAAAAGTAACACGCTGGAAAACAGGGTTTTACCATATGGCTCATAAAGCAGGCGTGCCAATCGTTTTGACGGCGATCGACTACAAAACAAAGTCTTTATTCGTAGGGGAAGTTTTTTATCCTACGGGAAATTTAGAAGTGGATTTAGCACATATTCAAGACTACTATAAAGACAAATACGGCAAGTATCCTGAACTGGGGTATCCATTGCCGGAGGGGATAGCTTAATTTAATGTGCTGATGTCGGTTCAATTTGAAAATTTGATAATGAGCTAATTTGAAAATCACTCTTTTTCGACCAGATAATTAAATTCCTGAACACACTCTTAGAGCGTGTAGCATCAATTTTCAAATTCTCAAATTGACTCACTTTCAAATTGTGGTGCACGAGGGATAGTAGTGGTACTAAATGGGATAGATGGGGAGTGAGTGCCTGCTTGGCGGGGGCGGCCCAGAGGTAGCCACCGCCAAGTAGAGCGACGAACCCCCAGATAGCCCATTTTGTAGGAACGGATAGCCCGTTTACCGCAGTAAAAAGGGGATTAGCGGGTAGAGACGTTGCATGCAACGTCTTTTTACCGAATCCGTATTCTTATGCTGATCGCGACCATTTTTTGAATGAAAAAAAGCCCCCTTTTTATTGTGGTAACGTGCCCTGATGAATATCAAATGGTAGCTACTTAAAACGGTACATTCTGTCAGTTGGCAGTATGGCATAGACAGCATTGTCAGGCATGTAGGGATAATGCTGCCAAGCTGACAGTAAAATAGAGCTTGGCAAAAGGTTTGACTATTGATTTTATACTACAAATCCAACAAAATAAAGTAATGAGCAAGGATACTAAAAACGGCACGGATCAAGAGCAAGTGCAAGAGCAAGAAGAGGTGACTGTTGAGGTGAAGGTGGATAGTGGAAGTGAAACATCGGAGCAAGAGGGGAGTGGTGATGCGGATCTGGCGGCTGAGCTAGCAGCGAGTCAGCGTCAGACGGCAGAGTTACAGGATAAATATCGCCGTTTGTATGCGGATTTTGACAACTTCAGAAAACGCACCAATAGAGAGCGTTTGGATCTGATTCAGAACGCGAGTAAGGATGTGTTGACCAATTTGTTACCGATCTTGGACGATATGGAGCGGGCGATGAAAGCCAGTGATGGTTCTGGTGACGGTTTCAAACTGATCTACAACAAATTCAAATCTACCTTGGATCAGTTTGGTCTGAAGGTCATGGAGGCACAAGGAGAAGCATTTGACGCGGACTTGCACGAAGCGATCACAGAGATTCCTGCCCCTAATAAATCCATGAAGGGTAAGGTGGTTGACGTGATCGAACGGGGCTACTATTTGAATGATAAAATTTTGCGCTACGCCAAGGTGGTCGTGGGCAAGTGATTTTTTTGCTAATAAGAATTGAAATCGGCGAACCCGCGATCGGGTCGTTTTTTTGATTCGACCACTTACGACCATTAAGACATGAGCAATAAAAGAGATTATTATGAGGTGCTTGGCGTTGAAAAAAACGCTGAGCAAACTCAAATAAAAAAGGCCTACCGTAAGGTGGCGATGAAATATCACCCCGACCGTAATCCGGACGATAAATCCGCTGAGGAAAAATTCAAGGAAGCGGCCGAGGCTTATGAGGTGTTGAGTGATGAGCAGAAGCGAGCGCGCTACGATCGTTTCGGTCATGCGGGTGTTCAAGGCAGTGGCGGCTTTAGTGGCGGCAATGTCAATATGGACGATATCTTCTCGCAGTTCGGTGATATTTTCGGCGACTTTTTCGGTGGAGGTGCTGCTGGAGGTGGTCGTCGCAGACAACCAGGCGGACGTCGAGGTTCCAACCTCAAGGTGCGGGTGAAGCTGAACCTGCAAGAAGTGGCAGAAGGCGTTCAGAAAAAGATCAAGATCAAGAAGTACGTCAAGTGCCAGCCTTGTACTGGTACAGGGGCGAAAGACGGTACGGCATTCAGCACTTGTGGCACCTGTAACGGACAAGGGCAAGTACGCAGAGTACAGCAGACCTTTGTAGGAATGATGCAGACCACCGCTACTTGTCCGAATTGCAAAGGCTCTGGTAAAGCGATCACGCAAAGCTGCTCCAGCTGTAAAGCTGAGGGACGAGTGTTCGGCGAAGAGACCGTTGCCATTGATGTGCCCGCTGGGGTACACGAAGGCGTGCGCTTGTCTATGAGTGGCAGGGGTAATGCGGGTGAAAAAGGCGGACCTTCTGGAGATCTACTTATTGAGATCGAAGAAAAGCAACACGAATATTTACATCGCGACGGGAATGACGTGATTTTCCCCTTGCACATCAGTTTTGCGGATGCGGCTTTAGGTACCAGCGTTGAAGTACCTACGATAGCAGGTAAAGCGAAGATCAAAATTCCCGCAGGCACACAATCTGGTAAGGTCTTCCGCTTGAAAGGCAAAGGCTTGCCTTCTTTGAATAGCTATGGCGTAGGGGATCAGCTCATAGAAACCCGTATCTGGACCCCTAAAAGTCTGACAGATAAAGAGCGTAAATTGTTAGAGCAACTCAGAGATTCTGATAATTTTCAACCAGGTGCACAAGAAGGGGGGAAAGGCTTCTTTTCCAAATTTTTCGGTGGTTAAACGAATATTGTACGTTTAAAAACGAGTCCGTTAAGCAGTGGTTTTAAACTGTTTAACGGACTTTTTTATTGCTTCATCAATCTTTGTCACACTTGAGTAAGGATGAAGATGAAGTACTATTTTGGCGATCTTTTTGGTTAAAATTCAAGATAGAAAGCGTAGGAGTCAAAAAATCGTCTTAAATTCAGTCGATTATAAAAAACATATGAGCATTTACTGTTCATATGTAATTCATTCCCCTAATATCCCACTGCTCTACTGCCTTTCAAATTGCTCACATTAGACTTGAATTTCTAATGTGCTATTCAACCTTATACGCCTTAATCTACTTGCAAAATGCCAATCGTTTATCGATCGTCCAAAACGCTTCTTCAACTACTTTTGCTGAGCTGTTTCGGTGTGCTTTTCGTCCTATCGAATACCAATGCATATGCGCAGTACCCTTGGCAACAAGGTACGGGTGGGTCTTCCTATATCGGTCCAAGTGAGTACGCCCCCGCACCTAATCCGCCTTCTGTAAGTTATGGCGTTACCAATTCGGACTATAGCACAACAACTACTAATACCTACAGTACTGGCTTTAAAAGCACACAACTGCAAAACTATAGAGTACTAGAGGCTTTCGAGCAAAAAGACGCTAAGCTTCGCACTGAATTCCAGAAAAAAAACATGCAATACCCCCCTCGCGAAGTCTATCTGCGTTCCTTTAAAAGAGAAGGGATCGTAGAGGTCTGGGTGCTTGATGGATACAGCGGGCAATACAAAAAATTCAAAGATTATACGGTCTGCGCTTCTTCGGGCAGACTGGGTCCTAAGCAACGCCAAGGAGATAAGCAAGTGCCTGAGGGTTTCTACCACATCAGCGAGTTCAACCCCAGTAGCACGTACTACCTCAGCATGAAGGTCAACTACCCCAATAGCGTGGATCGCATTCGCAGTACGGCTTCTCGCTTGGGTGGCGATATCTACATTCACGGCGATTGCGTGACCATCGGCTGCTTGCCACTCACGGATCACAAAATGATGGAGATCTACTGGTTGAGCGTGCTCGCCAAAGATGGCGGCCAAGGGCAGATTCCCGTACACATCTTCCCCTACAAATTCGATAACTTCAACCACGATGCCGAAGCAAGAAGTGACAATCCCCATCTACACCGCTTCTGGGATAACCTCGCCGAAGGCTATCGCTTTTTCCAAAACTATGGTCGCCCACCAGAAGTGACCGAGAACATGAACGGCACTTACAGCTTCCGTTAATACCAGACCTAACATCATCATACTTTTGATTTGTAGGGTGCGTGCCCGCCTGCGGCAGGTCACCGGGCTATCCGTTCTTATTAAGCGCACTGCCTGTCGGTTCGTTGCTGCCCATTGCGGTGGCTACCTCTGGGCCGCCCCCGCAATAGGCGCACTCACTCGCCATTCAGCACACTTAATACCACTCCTATCCCTCGCACAGGGCAATGAGCCAATTATCAATTTGAAAATTTGAAAATCACGCTCCTGAATCAACATTTTCAAATTGCAATTCCGCACGTAATTACAATTAATCCCACTAACTTTGCAGACTATATTTGACAACACAAAAAGGTGTTGGTCATTAATATTCTAAGGTCTCACGTCTCGAGTCTCAGGTCTCGGGTCTCATGCAAGCGCAAGCTATGATCAACTATCAGCGATTCACCCTCAGCAACGGACTGCGTGTTTTGGTGAATGCCGACCCCAGCACACCCCTTTCCGTGCTGAATCTATTTTACGACGTTGGTGCTCGTGATGAATCCCCGCATCGCACCGGCATGGCGCATCTATTCGAGCACCTCATGTTCACCGGTTCTCAGAACATCCCCAACTTCGATGCGCCCCTACATAAAGCAGGTGGTGAGTGCAATGCCTTCACCAGTGCCGACATGACCAACTACTACGATCTATTACCCGCCAATAATATAGAAACCGCCTTCTGGTTAGAAAGCGATCGCATGCTCGCCCTCAACCTCAAGGCAGATGATATACAGTCGGAAAAAGACGTGGTTTGTGAAGAGTTCAAAGAAAACTACATCGACCAGCCCTATGGTGATGTGTGGCATCATTTAAGAGCACTGAGCTATAAGGAGCACCCTTACCAATGGCCCGTGATCGGTAAAGCACTTTCACACATACAAGAAGCCAGTCCTGCTGAGCTTCAAGCCTTCTACCGCAAGCACTACGCACCTGATAATGCTATTTTGACCGTTGCCGGCGGGGTGACCGTCGATCAAGTAGAACGCCTTGCCGAGAAGTGGTTCGGTCAGATCCCCGCCAGCGGTATCAATGGTCGGAAACTGCCAAAAGAACCCCTACAAACCGAATTCCGTTCTAAAACTCTGAAAGGTGATGTGCCTATGGAAGCCATCTATATGGCCTTCCATATTTGTGATCGCCATGATCCCGATCACCACGTAGTGGATCTGATCAATGAGGTATTAGGTGGAGGTGATTCTGGTCGTTTATTCCGACGTTTGGTCATTGATCGGCCCTTGTTCAGTAGCCTAAGCTGCAGCCTGTCTGATAATTACGATGAAGGACTATTCATCCTGAATGGTAGCATACAAGAAGGCGTAGACATAAAAGCAGCCGAACAAGCTGTTTGGGAAGAGCTGTATCGCTTAACACAAGAACAGGTCAGCCAACAAGAACTGGAAAAAGTGAAGCATAAAATAGAGTCCTCGATCATCTATTCCGAGATCGGTCTGGGTACCCGTGCTTTCTACTTGGCCTACTTCGAGTGGCTCGGTGATGTGGAAGAGATCAATACAGAGATCCACAAATACCTCAGCATCACAACAGAAGACCTACAAAGAGTAGCAAAAGACATTTTCAAAAGAGAGAACTGCAGCACCATCTACTACCTGCCCGAAAAAAAATCGGTATAAACATCAATTGAACTATCGCTCTATGTAGGGGAGCACCCGTGTGTGCTCCCGCCTACAAAAAACTAATAGACATCAAACGTATTTCTATGCCACTCAACCGCGCCATAGCACCACCCTTACAAGCAATAGAAGCACTACGAATCACCGACCCGGAACAATATCATTTGTCTAACGGGATTCCCGTATACCTATTCAATATGGGTGAGCAAGAAGTGGTCGAACTGCGCTTGGTCTTTGAAGCGGGCCGTTATTTCGAAACGCAAAAGCTACAAGCCGCCTTCACCAATAGAATGCTGCGAGAAGGGACGATAAAGTATGCCGCCGATCAGATCGCCGATCGCATAGAGCACTATGGCGCGATCGTGCGCTACAGATGCAGCAGCTATCACTCGTCCATCACCCTAAGCACCGTAGCAAGACATTTACCGGCATTGCTGCCCACATTAATGTCGATCATTCGCGAAGCCAATTTCCCGCAAGAACGTTTAGATACCGTACTACAGAATAGCAAGCAAAAACTACTGCTCAACAAACAACGCAACGAATACATTGCCGAAGAAGCTTTCAATAAGCTCATATTGGGTAATGACTCCCACTTGGCCTACAGCAGCGAAGTGAAATATTACGATGCCTTGACAACAGATGCCCTGCGCGCATTTTACCAACAACACTATAGTCCGTCTAACTGCCGGTTGTTTATCGCAGGTAAAGTCAGTGAAGCACACCAACAGTTGATCGAGCAGCACTTATCAGATCCTACTTGGGCAGCTGTAACACATAATGCAAGCAGTACCTTCGAGCCTTTTCAGCACCAGCCACAACAGTTACGCATTCCCAAAGAAGGCTCTGTACAGGCTGCGGTTCGCATTGGCTGTCCGTTGTTCAATAAAACACATCCTGATTATGCGGGACTGTTTATGCTGAACACGATCTATGGCGGTTATTTCGGCTCCCGACTTAATGTTAACTTGCGAGAGGAAAAAGGATTGACCTACAGCATTTACTCGGCCATGGTGTCTATGGTGAAGGGAGGCTACTTCTATATCAGTACAGATGTGCGCGTTGATGCCTGGAAACAGGTGGTCGATGAAATATACCGAGAGATGGAACGTTTACATGAGGAGCTTATCCCTGAAGAGGAACTGCTCACGGCAAGAAACTACCTCATGGGCGTCCTCTTAGGTTACTTTGATGGGGCTTTTAATACAGCCAGTACCCTACAAGGTGCTTACCTGTATGATCTGGATGCCGCACATTACCACCACATCGCGAATACGATCCGTACCATAACACCGATCGAGTTACGTGATCTGGCACGAAAATATCTCGTAAAAGAAAAGATGAGCGAGGTCGTGGCAGGAGGTAATGCTTAATGCTGTAAGTCGCACAACTGACGCCAATAGGTAAAACAATTCTATCGAAGCAGCTATTTTATAACTTATTTGCCTCGATACAGTAGGGGCGACCCTTGTGCTCGCCCTGATAACAACATAGAACCACACCCACATCCATATATGAATTCCTATATCCAGTTCTTAACGGATCGTAAAACAGGCATCAGCATACCAGCCTTGGTATTCACGCTATTGTTCCTACTTGGGGGGAATAGCGCGAAGACTTTCGCACAGGTAGATACCCAGCCTGAAATACTATGCGTCAACCCGCAACCCAGCGGTAGTGCGATAGATATTACCTTCAATGCGCCACACACTTGTGGTACGGCATTCGTTTCTTACGATCTATACTATTCCAATAGTCCTTCCGGACCCTTTACCGTCATCGCGATCACCGACATCAATGCGGAAACCTATACGCATGCGATCAGCACGGCTTCACCGGTATACTACTATATGCAAGTCAACTGCGGACCACTATCTCCCAGTTCTGAAATTGTAAGCAGTCTACCACCTGAGGCACCTGAATTGGTAAGGGTCAATGTGAGTACGGATAACACCTTCGTACGTGTGGAGTGGATCCCTAACTTGGCCACCAATGCCTATGCCTACATCATCTACCGCGATGATGAGAACGGTAATGCGGTGCCCATAGATACGATCTACAATAATGAGCTTGATTTTTACTTAGATAATGGCGCACTGCCCGAAGAAGGTCCCCAAGCCTACCGCATCGCCACTATGGATAGCTGTACGTTAGCACCCGGCCCGGTCAACGCTTTAGAGCATGCCACCGTACACCTAACGGTAAATGTGGATGATTGTGAAGATGGTGCGGTCTTAGAATGGACAGACTATCAGGGTTGGAGTGATGGTGTAGAAGAATATGTGGTCATGTCAGAAGACGGAACCGGAGGTACAGCCCCTTTAGATACCGTTACTGTAGGAGTGAACACTTATTTAGTAACACCAGATCTATTAGAAGCAGGTCAATGCTACCGCATACTAGCTATTCGAAGCGGTGGTTCTCCTTTCGCTTCTTCCAATCGCATTTGTATAACCGATATACCCGCAGGCGGACCAGAATACATCTTCCTAAAAACGCTTACCATTGAAAATGGAGAAGTAGTAGCAGAATGGGAAATAGATGATACCCAAGAGATCACTTTCCTAGAGATCAAAAGAGGAGGCAATATTGGCGATTTAGCCCGTCTGTCAGAACTCAATGATGTCACGATCACCCCAATGATGGAGTATCGCGACAATACCGCGGCGGTCAATAATTCCAGCTACTACTACCAGATCACCCATACCGATGGCTGCATACGCGAACGCAACTCCCAAATAGGAAGAACCATCTACCTAAGAGGCCGCGACGAACTCAATGGCGTAGACGGCTTAGAATGGAACGCCTTTGAACTAGGCGATGCCGTGATCAGTGGCTATACCGTTTACCGCCAAGAACCAGATTCCAGCTTAACCGCCATCGGCTTCACCACACCCGATGAACTGACCTTCCAAGCCAGTGTTGATCCCGCACAAGCAGACGTGCAAGCCTTCTGCTATATGGTAGAAGCAGCATACACCATTGACTGTCCCGATGGCAGCACTGCCAATTTAACCAGCCAGTCAAATGTGTTCTGTGTGCCCCGCACGCCACGCATATTCGTGCCCACGGCATTCAAACCCACAGGCGTCAACAACATCTTCAAGCCCGTACTCCGCTATCCCACAGACAATTACAGCATCAAAGTCATGAACCGTTGGGGGGAGGTCGTCTACTCCGGCAGCGATCCCGACTCTGGCTGGGATGGTCGTCATAGAGGTGAAATAGCCCCACAAGGCGTCTACGTCTACGTGATCCAAATGACTGCCAGCAATGGCCGTCAAATTGAGCGCAAAGGCTCGGTCATGTTGCTGCGTTAATGATTTATTATTTGGGCGTATCCCCACAAAAGCGAAAGCGGCAAAACGGTTTTTCT
>JAHDGT010000506.1 GCA_020631675.1 Bacteroidota bacterium | reverse complement strand
TAACCCTTTTAAACTATGCTGGTCTAAGATGCGTAACAGCTGATAAAGATTAATTCCTTTAACGCTTGTTCACACTAACCAACATACTTTTAAAGACCTATGGCTAAAAAGAAAAAAGGCGTATTCGATGTTTTCCGCGAAAAAGCGGAAGAAATGATCAACTCCACTAATGAAGATACCCCTGAAACCAAACCCGAAAAAAAGAAAGGTGTATTCGATGTTTTCCGTGAAAAAGCGGAAGAAGCTATAGAAGAAGTGAGCAAAAGTATTGAAGGTCAAGATGAGTCTGCCAACTCTGATAAAGAAACGCCCCAAGAACAGTATGGACCCCACGAAGAAAAGCATTACGATCAGCCTGCTAACTCAAAGAATATAGGAGAAAGCTACGGAAACGCTAAAGATGATGATCGCAAAGAAGTAGACAGTCGAAGAAGAGATTCAGGTTCAGACTCAGGCTCATCGTCAAACTATGCCCAAGAAAAAAGAAGAGAGATAGACAGACGTTTTGAAGAACGCATGCGTGAGATCGAACGTAAGAAAAATGAGAAACTACGTGAGATCGAACAAAAGTATCGCGAAAAGAAGCGTGAGATCGAACAAAAGCACAATGAAAAGCGCAGAGAGGCAGAAGAAAAACGAAGAGAGGCAAAACATAAATACCGCGAGAAAATGCGCGAAAGAGAAGAAAAACGAAGAGAGAAAGATAGAGAGCGTTGGGACGATTAAAAAAAGAAACCAACTCATTCATTCTACGCTCTAAATGACTACATAGAACTCGCTCAAACACGATATTTAACAACCAACTTTTTTAAGCACAATCACCATGAAAAGATTAACCTTGATTTTAAGCTTTTGCTTTTTCGCATTCGCTTTGCCAGTTGCAGACTTGATCGCACAGCCTGCTGCCGTGATCGAAGCCAAACAAGAACGCGAACGCATGAAGAAAGAAGCGGAGATCGAACGCGAGCAAATGAAAAAAGAGGCGGAGATCGAACGTGAACGCATGAAGCAAGAAGCGGAAATCGAAAGGGAACGCATGAAGCAAGAGTCCGAAATTGAACGCGAAAGAGCTAAAATGGAAGCCGAGATCGAAAGAGAGAAAGCTAAATTAGAAGCAGAGATTGAGCGTGAAAAGGCTAAAGCTGAGGCTGAATACGAGCGTGAAAAAGCAAAGTGGGAAAAAGAACACGGCGAAGGCAGCTATGATGGCGGCAGCTACGATGAAGATGGTGGTCCCGAGATCGAACGTAAAGAGCGCAAAAAAGGCAGTAAGACTTTTGAAGACCAAAGCGAACGTAAAGGTGGCGTCATTGAAAAAGACGACAGAGGTAGTCAATCTAAAGGTGGTCGTGTAAAAGTTGAACCTGTTCAAAAGAAAGATACGCCCGACTTAAAAGGCGATCAAAGTAAGCAAAAGAAAGGCAGAGGCTTGATCTTTGATTTCTAATCATTAGTATAAGTAACTAAAAAAAAAGGCGTGCCCCAGCAGGGGCACGCCTTTTTTGTTTACATAAACCGACCTCCAAAGATCTCGCGTTTACCCTTATCTCTGAACTTCCAAAGCAAGGAGATGTGACCGCTGAGGTAAATCTGTGCGGAATTAAAACCCCCTCCCCCTTCGGTACGGACAACGCCTGTACCCGGAATCAGTGTGGTTATGAAAGGCAGTTCAATAACCGTATTGTCCACCACCCAGCTCAATCTAGGGTTAATACCGAAGAATAAATTCCTCGCCAATCTGCGTTCATAACCCAGATCCCATTCTAAACCATGACGAACAAGTCTTTCATTAAAAGACACATTATAAGTACCCCAGTAGCCTTCTGGATCACCTACGATAAAAGTACCCGATTCATTATAGGCCGCTAAAGTATAAGCCAAACCGAAAAACATGCGATTATGCGCCTTATTCACCAAATTGATCGATGGACCTAATTTCGCGAACATCCCGTTCACTTTGTGATCGTGTAAATTAAAATAGATCACATCTTGATCCAAATGATCCACATAACCCAGACTTAATTTCAGATTCAACTCTGGGCGAATGCTGTACTTGGCGAAGACTTCAATATTCACGTCTTCATTATTAGCGGCAACAAGGGCAGGTAAGAGTTCAACACCTAAAGTGAAATCTCCTTTTTGTTGCTGGGCCTTTATAGCTGTTGTTAGGAGAAACAAGGCTACAAAAGCGAGTATATAGATAGAATATTGTTGATTTTTCATGGATTCTCTTTTTTTGAATCTACTGCACTGATTCTGATTGAACTGTACATTCAAAACTCAAAATTGGTGCATTCAAAATTCTTTCCGCAACGGATAGCCCGGTACCCTGCCAAAGGCGGGTATGCGGCCTGATCATAAACATCACTCTTCCAAAATGATGTGTAGCTCTTTTCCAAAGCTTAAAAACTGCCCACCCATTTCATAATTCTGGAAGCTTGAAGCCTCTATGAATATATCGGTGAACTCAAAGACGTAGCCGCAATTCTCTCCACCGTAAAATGGCTCACCAGTATAGCCGATCACCACCTGGTCTAATGTCGCTTCGGTAGAATCTGTTGCTGCTCTTTCAAAAGCGAAGGTGACCACATCATCGTGGTAAGAAAGCGGGAGGATGTAGCTTCCATTCTCATCTGGGTCTATTAAAGTACCCACTCCTACCCCATACACATCAAAATCAACTGCTTGTCTGAGGTAGCAATTCCCTAAGCTGTCGATGTTCAAATTATGAGAGAAAAAGCCGAATAATTCATACATATCTTGAGGATCCTCACCATTAGCGATGCCTTCATCAATGGCAGCTTGTATATCAGCAGGGCACTCGCCCGGCAAGTAGAAAGTAACTTTTACAGTAGCGGTTTCATAGGCTTGATCGCAAGGACTACAGCTCCACAAAATGGACAGACCTAACAAACAAGTGATCGTGCTTAGTATGGCTTTCATAAGTCGTATTGGTTTGTTTGATAAGTACTTGGACAAAAGTAAGCGTATAGCTCATGGCGCAGCTATTTTAGTTGTAGTCAAGGCATGAAAAACGAGGTATAGCAG
>JAHDGT010000021.1:3536-19013 GCA_020631675.1 Bacteroidota bacterium | reverse complement strand
AGCCCGCCGCTCAATAGCCTTTCGGGCTACCTCATACCGTTGCTATCCCTTGCGTGAGATTTATTGAAATTATCAAATGCAAAGAACTAAACCTTAGTCTGATAAAACTCGTTTAATAATCTGTATTTTTACAAATAGCTCACTCCAATAAAGAGAAAGCTTACGTATGGCTCACCGATTTTCAACCAAAGACCTCCAAGTTCGTATTGCCAAAGCAATTGAGCAATTCTGGCATATTCGCCACGCCCAACAGCAAAAAAGTACGCCTAAAGACACAGGCAACCGTCGGGCGGTCACGGGTGGGAAACAACTCGACGGCTTCATCGAACTGCTGGTTGATTTTATTGAAGCACAAGGCATCCCCAAAACCTGTATCATCACGAAAGGCGGTACACTCCCAGGCTTCTTTCGGGTGACGAAGAATTGGGATTTGCTCGTGATTTCGCCCAAAGGACAGCTCGTGGTGGTCATCGAACTCAAGTCGCAAGTCGGCTCGTTCGGGAATAACTTTAATAATCGGACAGAGGAAGCCCTCGGGAGTGCGGTCGATCTGTGGACGGCGCACCGTGAATCAGCGTTTACGCATCCGAGTCCGCCGTGGCTCGGGTACCTGCTGGTGGTCGAACGGAGTCCAAAATCGACCCAAACGGTCGGGGTTCGCTCGCCCCACTTTGCGGCTTTTCCTGAGTTTTCTGATACGTCGTATCTGGAACGCTACGACCTGCTGTGCCAAAAATTGATGCTCGAACGACACTACAATGCGGCCGCTTTGCTGTGGACAGAACCGAGTCAAACGTTCGGATCACTCAGTCCATCGACCGCCCTAGAGACCTTCCTCCAACAACTCGCAGGCCACCTGCACGGGCACGCTCATACCTTCAACGCATGACCCAGCCGATCCGTCATACTACGTCCGATCAGGTCTATACGCGGCCCGAAGTCGTGCGCTTCATGCTCGACCAGATCGGCTACGCTGCCGAGCAAGATTTGCGGGCCTATAGAATTTTGGAACCCGCATCGGGGGCGGGCGTGTTCGTCCAAGAGATTCTGGAGCGACTGCAAAAATCGGCCGAACTCTTCGGGTTTGACTTCATTGAAGCCGCCCAAAACATCACATCGGTTGAACTGAGACGCGAGGTCATAGAACAACAAAAAGAGACATTAGCGCAGCGATTCGCGGACGAAGCGGTTCAAAATATTTCGTTCGTTACGGGGGACTTTTTGCAGGTCGGAATCCCGCAGAAGTTCGACGCCGTGGTCGGAAATCCGCCCTACATCCGTTGGGACAATATCGAGAAATCGCTGCAAACGGAGTACCTCAAACGGTATCGGAGCTTTCGGGGGCGGTGTGATCTATACGTTCCGTTCTATGAGCGCGGCCTGCAGCTCTTGAAGCCCACAGGGAGGCTCTGTCTGCTGACCCCGAACCGATTTTTTAAGGCGCAGTATGGCCAACACCTACGGCGACTGATCCGTGAGAACTATTCGCTAAGGGCCGTCTGGGACTTAGAGCACGCCAACCCCTACCAGCAAAAAGTCGATGCGTACGCGAGCTTGGTGCTCATCCAAAACCACCCCCCAAAAAAGTCTGACGAAACCGTACTGTATAGCCGTCTTTCTGACATTGGGTCTTTGCGAACCGCCAAGCCAGAACGGAAAGAAATGCCACCATGTCCAGCGGATCGTTGGTTTGTGGAGTCGGTTGTGCCCGCAGGCGAGACCGATCTTTTTGTCTCGCTGTCTGACCTCCCGTTCGAGCTGTGTATCGGAGTGGCCACGGGCCGCGATGCAGTATTTATCAAAAAAGATTTGCCCGAAGAAGTTGAACTGGAGGTACTGCTCCCGATTATTAAAAGCCAGCACGTAAAAGGTGATATGTTTACGGACTCTGATCTTTGGCTGATCAACCCGTTTGAAGAGAATGGAGCGATCCGAGACTTAGAGCAATACCCACGCCTCAGAGCCTACTTTGAGAAACACAAAGCCGTACTCCAGCAACGACATATTGCTAAACGGAAACCGAGCGAGTGGTATCGAACGATAGATAAAGTTAAGTCGAGCCACACACAGCGTCCGAAGATTCTACTCCCAGATATGAGTGGGAACACACAAATTTTTATTGATTCGGGAAAATACTATCCACACCATAATATCTACTATCTGCTCCACGAAACCGATGATCTGTCGGCTCTGTCGGTGCTGTCGGCCGTACTGATGTCTGATCTGATCCGTGAACAACTGCTCCAAACGAGTAACACGATGCAGGGGGGCTACCCACGCTGGCAATCACAAAATCTGCGATCGCTGCGCTTTCCCGACATAGGCAGACTCTGTATGAATTGGCAGCACGATATGCAAATGGCGTACAAAGCAGCAGACACAGTAAAAATCAATGAACTAATGTCATTCACAATTCTACGAGCTAATATGGAGTCAGCACCTGAGCGGTCATCAGGCCAGATGACACTTTTTAGTTAAATCTCACCTTGCAGAACACGTAAAGCCAGACTACTCAGTATGGCTGGGCGATAATGTGTATGGGGTGGTTTCCTTGACGGGCGACCAACACTATGTGGAAATACTGCGTAAGGGATAGGAATGGAAATGAGGGGGCTAAGGAGCGCCCTGAGCGGCGGCATAAAAAGGCGGCCCAGAGGTAGCCATTTTTATGCCTGCCAGCGAAGCAGCGAACAGCCCCCGAATTGGAATGGATAGCCCGGTGACCGCAGTGAGAAGCTGGCGTTTTCTTAGACCCGAGACATGAGACTCGAGACATGAGATTTTCTGCTCGACGTCGATTTCTTATAGCTTACTAAAGCCAGCTTTTTATTGCGGGCATACGCCATGGAGAATGAATAGCTCAAATAATCTCAAGGGCTCCTTCACCTCAACCCATAATCCAAAATCACTACCGTGCTATCATTAAGCACATACGGCGGTAACACTTGATTATTATGATTCTTAAAGGCAGCAAAACAATGCCCTGCTCGTCTTAAGCTGTCATATTCTTCTGCTGTAGGATACCAATGGTAAGCATCTATACCATTCTGGTAAAACATTAACTCTACCTGCTCAAAATTCTTGCAATTTATAACGATTCGACCTTCAATGTCCGAATACGGGATTTGCTTGAAAATTTTCGTGTTATGAATTTTCACCTTCCGTTCATTAAGATATCTGAGATAATCGCGAACATTCCAAGGTTTACACATATATACACCCAAACAGAAAAAGAATAACAAGTAAAAAACAGGCATTAAAAAAGCTACATTCAAAGGGGCGACCAACAGCTTAAAACGACCCAATACAGTATGTATGCAAAGAGCAATGAGTATAAGAAATACTATAGATAAGGGATAGGTAAAAGAAGGCATTTTAGTCATTACCACAATAGAAAAGAAACCAAAAAACACTCCACAAGCCAGTACTATAGCTGCATTTAATCGCTGATTCAATCGCTTATCCATAAAAAGGAGCAGCATACCCATTAGTAGTAAGGGTAGCATTAACTTTCCATAGTGCGTCTGCATTTTAATCAAATGAAAGAATAGATCCCCACTTTGCCCTTCTATTGCTTCAAAGATATGTTTTCGATTATAGTCCGCTTCATATGCACTTTCCAACGGAAAGCGAATATGCGTATATATTTGCCAAGGAATAAACACCACTCCCGCAATAAAAGCAGCAGCTAGCATTGCAAACCATTGCTTAAGTGAAGTTCTCCACGCTGGTACTATCAAAAGAGATAAACCCCATAAGCCTAAAACCCACAAACCCGTTAACCATTTAGTTAAGACCGCAAAACCACTGAAAACCCCAACTCCTAATACCCACTTTAAGCTCGCTTCGCTATTTTCCGTAGCATGGCAATATCTTATAAAGGCCCAAAAAGCGGCGGCAATGTAAAAGCAAAAAGCAACATCATTCTGCCCTAACTGAAAGCGCCCCATGCTTAAGCCCAGCTGATAAAAAGAAAGCGTGAATAAAAAGGCAGAAATATAAGCCACTTGTCTACATTTAATCCAATGTTTTGCCGTATCATAGATCAAATAGGTTTGTATTGCTCCCATAATAGCACTGGGTAAACGTACTGCGAATACCGTGTTTCCCAATAGCTTGATAGACAATGCCATTTGCCATAGAAATAACGGTTGCTTATGCAGCCAAACATGATTACAGCACCACTGTTTAAAATTATAGGGGCGAAGTGGATCAGCATGTAACAAAGGCAATAAAGGATCGTTTCCAAGATTTTTTGCAACCAAAGCGTGAAAACGCTCGTCCCAATTTTGTAGAAAAGGATCTAACTCAATAAAAAAGATACGCAGTAGAAATGCAGCCGCACATAGTATAACAATATTTAAATGCACTGCTTTTTGATTGTAAAAATTATAGTAACTAATACCCAAAAGTATTAATGCAAATATTTCTACTACAAATGGCATATTTGTTATTATTACAGAGTTGGAACAATAGATCTTTAACTACATTACAACAAAGGTAAATTCAAAGCATTCAACTTGCCATTTAATTTTAATAATTGTATTTAAAACTACATAATCCTATTTATTTGAACGAAATAAAAATAACAATGCAACCTATATTTTTATTTTACCTACTTAACCAATACAACAAATAACTCAAGCCCAAAATCATATGAAATGAATATCCAGAAGCTCTCCATTGTCATTCCCGCCTATAACGAAGGACCAACTATCCATTTGATATTAGACAAAATCAAAGCGGTACAATTGCTCAATAATATCAAAAAAGAAGTGATCATCATCAATGATTGCTCTACTGACAATACGAAAGACGCCATATTAGCTTACCAAGCAGCCAATACTGATTTACCGATTCGCTTTGTTGAACACGAAAAAAACAAGGGGAAAGGAGCTGCGCTACATACAGGGATAAAAGAAGCTACAGGAGAATACCTCATTATTCAAGATGCGGATTTAGAGTATGATCCCGAAGAGTATAATGATCTATTACGCCCGGTGCTAAAAGGCTTCGCAGATGTAGTATATGGATCCAGGTTCATGGGCAGCAACCCCCACAGAATCCTATTCTTTTGGCATACCATCGGCAATAAATTCCTCACCTTTTTGAGCAATATGTTCACCAACTTGAACCTTACCGATATGGAAACCTGCTACAAGCTTTTCAAAACGGAAATGATACAAGGCTTGAGTTTAAAAGAACAGAGATTCGGGTTTGAACCTGAAGTCACCGCTAAGGTTTCTCGAATTCCTAATATACGTATCTACGAAGTAGGCATCTCTTATTACGGTAGAACCTATGATGAAGGAAAGAAAATAGGTTGGAAAGATGGCGTAAGAGCCATATACTGCATCCTTAAGTATGGTTTGTTTCGCGCTAGATAAATCGTAAAGTCGCGCTGCATAAAAAGAACCATCAGGGCGCATCCACGCAATAAAAAGGGGGCATTATTGATAAACATCCCCCAATGGCAGCTGTATTGACGTTGCATGCAACGTCTCTACGGACAAATCATGCGCTGAAAAACAAAGCCCTTTTTACTGCGTGGTCGGGCTATCCACTAAATTCGGCAGCCCAAAAGGCTTTTCGCTGGCAGGGCTGGCGGTGGCTACCTCTGGGCCGCCCCGCCAGCCCGCCGCTCAATAGCCTTTCGGGCTACCTCATACCGTTGCTATCCCTTGCGTAAAAAAATCACAACTTTACCATGTTATTAATCTCCATGACAATCATTATTGATGGTGACCCACAAAAACTAAAAGCTTTCAAAGAAAAAGTAAAAGAGGAAGCATACTTCGATGATTTCCTAAACAGCAACGATGATGTATTATTCATAGAAAGCCCTGCTAGAGTTGGCGTTGAATACGAACTAGAACCCTATGAAGAGTGGTATGTCGATTTCATTGAAAAATACTATCCTGAAATGGAAAAGGCGGGTATGCAGGAAATCGAGATAAGTATTAATGTTTTTTATGCGGAACAGTGCAACTTTTCAATTTTTAACAGAGATAAAATGATGCGTTTAGGTAAATACCCTATCGCCTATCCGGTTAGTGTTTATAGGACAAAAATGGAAGAATTGGAAGAGATTAAATCTTTGAGACAGTAAGCCTTCAAGGGCTATGTTCATTATTCGCCAGATCCATCATCTCAGAAAGCTGTCAACAGAATAAAAACGAATCACTAAATTGCACCAAAAGCAATTTTCATGCGCATTCACCAAACCCTCTTCACTGTACTTCTATTTAGCTTCGTCGGTTTCTTAATTATTCCTGCTTCTACTATAATTGGTCAAAATCCAGTAGCAGCAGCTAATAGCAATTCTACCACCATCGCCCTCATCGGTTGTCATAAGCAAAAAAGAGAAGCCCCTACCCTAACCCATTTAGCAGAACACGTAAAGCCAGATTACTGTGTTTGGCTGGGTGATAATGTTTATGCGGACACCTATACGGATGCGGATGTGATTAAAACCCAATTAGCGGTACTGAATGAGAAGCCGGGCTTTCAGGACTTAAAGCGCAATAGTGCGTTCTTGGTGACTTGGGACGATCATGATTATGGTTTCAATAATGCGGGGAAGAATTATCCTTTGAAAGAAAAAAGCAGAGCCATTCATCGTGAATTTTGGGAGTTGGAAGAAGAAGTACCCGAAGAAAGACAAGGTGTTTACTATGCTAAAATCAAAGAACAGCCCAATGGTAAGCGCATTCAGTTCATTATGTTGGACGGTCGCTACAACAAGACCAAACCCAGCAAAAAGGGGGATGTCTTGGGCGAAGAACAATGGCAATGGTTGGAAGAGCAGTTAGACAAACCGGCTGACCTGCGTTTTATCGTTTCAGGCTTTCAAATTCTGCTGGATAAGCCGACCAAATGGGAGGCTTGGGTGAAGCTGGGTAAATCTCGGCAACGCTTATTTGATATGATCAAAAGGAGGGAGTTGAAAGGGGTCGTTTTTTTAACGGGCGACCAACACTATGTGGAAGTACTACGCAAGGAGAAAGCTATTGGTTATGATGCTTATGAGATCATGGCCGCTGGCATTAATAAAACCGAGAAAGCAGGTAAAACAAAATTGCGCGTCATGGATGCAGACGAAACACTGCATTCCGCCCCACTACTGAACATCCACTGGAATGGCATCGGTGAAATTGGTCCGCATATCGAGTTCACGAATACGGATGTGGTGAGCGGGAAAGAGACTTCGCGGTATTTGATTTTCTTTAAGGAGATTGGGCTATAATGTGGCATTTTGAGCGATGGACTTACGCCATGATGAATTAAATGTATAAGAATATTCCTCTTTAAAAATCACCCGTCTTTACGCGTATCTTTAGGCAAGTTGAGTTAACCAATAGCTATTACTGATTATGTCTACGAGATCTTTCAAGATCCTGCTTTCCCTATTATTCGGTGCTTTATTAGTCTTGCCTTTGACGATGCAGGCGCAGTTGTTCCAACTGAATGGGGATGCGATCGACTTGGGAGACGATTGCTATCAATTGACGGAGAGTTTGCCGAGTGAGGCGGGTTCTGTTTGGCGATTGGAACAGATCGATCTGACGCAGGATTTCCGAGTGAATTTCCAGATGAACTTGGGTTGCCAAGACGGGAATGGGGCGGATGGTATGGCTTTCGCTTTTCAGCCTATTAGTACGACCATCGGTACGGGTGGTGGTGGTATGGGTATTTTGGGCGTATCGCCGAGTTTGGCGGTGGAGTTTGATACCTATACGAACGGGAATTACAATGACCCGAGCTATGACCATGTAGCGATTTCGAGGGATGGGGTGATCGATCATGATTTTGATCTGGCTGGTCCGGAAACCATCATTGACGGTAATAACAATGCGGAAGATTGCACGGAACATGAGGTCCATATTTTCTGGACGGCGATCTCGCAGACGCTTTATGTGTATGTGGATTGTGTGTTGCGGGTGAGCTATACAGGTGATGTGATAGATGATGTTTTTGGCGGTGACCCAATGGTGTATTGGGGATTGACGTCGGCTACGGGCGCTTTGCATAATGTGCATTCTTTTTGTTTTGAGTACATCGCGGAAACGGAATTGGAAGACCTGAGCATGTGCTTAGGGGAAGAGCTGCAAGTGAACTTGGATCCTGATGCGGGGGATTATACTTGGTTTCCTTTTGATGGGGTGAGCGACCCTAGTATTCCGAACCCGATTCTAACGCCTACGGAAACGACCACTTATACGGTTCAGGTCAATGGTAATACTTGTGGCTTCAGCACTACGGATGAGATCACTGTTTTTGTGAATTCGGTAGAAGTGGATTTAGGTGCTGATGTGGAGATATGCGGGGGCACGAGTACGACTTTAACGGCGGTAGAAGCACCTGATGCGGGAACCACTTTTGCTTGGTCTACCGGAGAAACAACGAATAGCATTACGGTTAGTACGCCCATGATCTATAGTGTGACCGTTACTGAGAATGGCTGCTCGGGCAGTGATGAGGTAGAAGTACTTGCGCTACCTACTTTAACCAATACGGCAGATACTTTGGCTTGTGAGGGTGGTACCGTCTTTTTTGATGGGTCGGAATATGCGGTAGGCGGTCATGTGATCAATTACACCTCCGCACAAGGTTGTGACAGTTTGTTGGTGTTGACGGTTGAGCCTGTTAGTGTGAGTATTGGTGCTGTAAATACCTTGCCTGCTTGTTTCGGTGAAAACAATGGAAGCATTCAGAGTGCGGTGGTCAGTAGTCCGAGTGGGGCTTTCACCGTCACCATCACCGCTGAAGACGGCACGCTGCTTAGTGATACGGCTTTAACGGTAGGCACACACACTTATACGGTAACAGACAATGTTTTCGGCTGTACGGATGAGATCAGTATTACGGTGGATGGCATAGACTGCAGTACGGAATGTACGACCGCCGTGCCGACAGGATTCAGTCCGAATTACGACGGCATTAATGATGTATTACTGCCCGTTTATGATTGTGACTTAGTGGAATGGTCGATTTACGACCGCTGGGGCAATCAAGTATTCAAAACGACTGACCCTGATCAAGCCTGGGACGGTTTTAGTGAAGGAAAGAAAATGCCTCTTGGTGTTTATGCTTATAGCTTACAAATCATACATCCGAATACGGGCGAACAACTGCGCTATGCGGGTAATGTGAGTTTATTAAGATGATCGGTAGCCTAGCGGACGATCGGAAAGCTTAGCGATTCCTGTTTTAAAGTCGATCGTCTTTTTACGTAATTTTATACAATAACCATTATCAAACCCTCCAATCTTCGACTCAATCATGCGGTTTACTCAAACACTACTTTCTTTTGTACTACTTTTTTGTTGTGTGCAGGCACATGCCCAATTGTTCCAACTGAATGGCGATGCCATTGATATTGGTGCGGGCTGTTACCAATTAACAGAGAGCTTACCCAGCGAGGCAGGCTCTGTTTGGCGTTTAGAGCAGATCAATCTAACGCAAGATTTCCGAGTGGAAGTCGGCATGAATCTGGGCTGTCAGGATGCTAATGGTGCTGACGGTATGGTATTCGCTTTCCAGCCCTTGAGTTCGTCCGTAGGTACGCTTGGCGGCGGTATGGGTATTTTGGGTATTGAACCCAGCCTCGCTGTTGAATTCGATACTTACCAGAACGGGATTTACAATGACCCGTTCTATGACCACATCGCCATTTTGAGAGATGGTAATATTGACCACGATGATAACTTAGATGGTCCGGTCACGATTTTAAATGGCGAGAATAATGCGGAAGATTGCTCTTTCCACAGTGTGATCATTGACTGGCAGGCCAGCACGCAAACCTTAGAGGTGTACGTGGATTGTGACCTCCGTGTGAGCTACTCTGGTGATGTGATCGACGATATTTTTGATGGTGACCCTATGGTGTATTGGGGTTTGACTTCTGCTACGGGTGCTTTATTTAATGCGCATCAATTTTGCTTTGAGGCCATAACTGAATCTCCCCTTGAAGATGCTACCATCTGTGCAGGAGATAGCTACTCAGTAGCACTTGACGATGGTGCGGGTGATTACACTTGGGAACCTACTGATGGCGTGAGTGACCCAAGTGCTTCCGATCCGACTTTCTTCCCAACGGAAACCACAACTTATGTGGTATCTGTTGAGGGTATTTGTGATTTTGTGACCACGGATACTTTTACCCTTACGGTTTTACCTGAACCCAGCTTGTATTTGGTGAGTGGTCCGACTTGTATTGAAACGACTACGGATGCGGAAGTGACGATAGGGGTGAATGGGCCTTCGGCTACATATACGCTTTCTGGCGACCTCAGTACGAACTTAGAGGCTGGTGGTGAAATGCTATTCACGCTAACAGGTGATGGTTCTAGCGTGAACGTAATAGCTACGGCTGATGATGAATTGGGCTGTTCTACTACATTTTCTTTTGACATGCCAGTATGTATCGCTTGTGCGCCGGATCCGGGTGTGATGAGCGAGGAAGTACAGATCGTTTGCGCTGATGGTGAAGTGAGTGCCCAGACCAGTGGCGAGATCGTTGAAGACGGACAAAACGTTTACTACGCTATGCACACCAGTGCTACGGCTGTACCCGGAAGTATTTTAGGCTTGAACGAAACGGGTATCTTCTCTTTGGATGATTTGAGCGGAGCTACATATAATACCGAATACTACATCTCTCCTATCGTTGCTTTTCCTGCTGCTGATGGCGGCCCTGACCTAGCAGATGATTGTACGGTCATCGCTGCGGGTACACCTGTTGTTTTCTTGGCTCCGATCGAGATCGATGCTGGAGACAACTGCGACAATGAAACGGGTTTCTTCCAAGTGGTATTCTCTATTACGGGCGGTCTGCCGGCTTATGATAATAGCTTCAGTTATAGTGTAACGGGCGACTTCTTAGGCGAACTCGATTTCGGCGATTCTGAATTGATCGGACCATTCATGGGTGGTACGGGCTATATTCTGAATGTTACGGACGACTTAGGTTGTGAAGATGCGATTAATGTAGCCGCTGTTCCTTGTTTGAAGGTGCCTATTGAGTTACTGCAATTCGAGGGTACGGCGGAGACGAATGGTAATCTGTTGACTTGGACCACCGCTACAGAGATCAACAACAACTACTTCACTTTAGAGCGTTCTTTAAACGGTACAGCTTTCACGCCCATCGCTCAAATTGATGGTGCGGGCAATAGTGAGCATGATATTACTTACAGCTATTTAGATGAAACGGCTTTATGTGGCATCAGCTACTACCGTTTGAGCTGGACGGATTACGATGGTTTTGTGGAGTACGCACCTGTGATCAGCGTGCAACGAGATGGTACGAATGCCCAGGCGGTACAAGTTATTCCGAGTGTGGTACAATCTGATGTTACGGTCTTCTTCTCTTCTAATGGTAATAGCTCCATTAGCGTTTTGGATGTGACAGGAAAACAACTATCCCTGCAAGCACATACTACCAACGATTGTCAAGCGAAGGTGAATTTGAATGTGCAGCACTTGCCAAGAGGGGTGTACTTCATTCAAGTGGAAGAAGGGGCTGTTCGTACTGTTGTTAAGTTTGTGAAATTGTAGTTTTAGACCCGAGATATGAGACTCGAGACTTGAGACTTCGTGCTGACGCCGAGTAAAAAAGGCGACCATTTCTGGTCGCCTTTTTTTGTTTCATTAATACCTCACCACCTCATGTCCGATCAAACTACCATTGGGTAGGTAAAGATTGAAATCTGCCACGGTTACATTCCCATCCATATTACAATCCCCTTCGGTATAAGTGCTGACTTGTGAAGATTGTATCAGGTAGAGATTCAGGTCTTGAACCGTGATCAAACCATTGGCATCCATATCCCCCGTATATAAGGCATGTTCGCCACTTCCTACACTGACCAACTGTCCGCCCATAACGTTCGCGGGATCACTCATGTCTATAGGAGAACTAGCTGGAATACTGGTCGTGCCACTGCTCAATACGGCTAAGTGATTGCGATGGCGAACAACAAAGAAATAATCACTGCCATAGACCACATCATAAAACTTCACGCCAGTATCGCCATCAATATCCACTACTTCACCTGTGTTAGTGAGGAGCGCAGCTCTGCTTTCCACTAAGGAGGTATCACTCTCTGCTCTTGCTTCTATCAATACCCAATCCACTACATTAGTAGGTAGAGAACCTACACTTTCTGATCCTGAGTAATTCCATGGTGCGGTATCATAAGGTTGCGATAGGTCAACCAAGCCCGCATCATTCAGATCGGTGCGCATTAAGCCAGTGGCGGCATCAAAATCTCCTTCCAAGAAGAACTCGAATTCTACGACCTGATAAGGAGCAGAAGAAATCACCAACTGTCCGTCAGTACTGACGATCGCGGATTGTAAGCCTGCGCCATTCTCGCTATACACACTGATGTAGTAAGTCTGACCAATGCTCAAGCTCAAGCCTGTTGCCGTAACCGATGTAGCCGTACCATTACTCGTCCAAGCCACCAGATCATCATCTCCTGGTGTTGTGCCGATCGCATAGTAATAGTTAGTAACGCCACTATGTGCATCTATGGCCGCCGTCCAGTTCGCGGATAAGCTGCTGGTGCTGGTCGTAGTGGCTATATCCGTACTCGTGCCATCACTCACGCTGACTGTACTTGGTGGGCTCAGGTCTACCTTCGCACTTTGCTCATCCATATTGCCCCATGCGCCAACATTCGTTGCGATAGTAGAAACCACCTTCACCGCATCTGATGTTGGTGTCGCGCTTTCATAACGGCCATCGCCCGTTGGTGATAGCGTCACCAACTCACTGCTGGCATTTCTCGATTGGTAGACACGTACTTCATCTACCCACATTTCCGCATTACCCGTTCTGAAGGAAACGGCAGAACCGCTGGTATACGGACTAGCGTCTACCCAATTGTCCAAGAAGGCATCGTCTTCGTAAACAGACATATCACCCGTGCTTGGGTCATAGGTGATCTTGTAGTTGTGCCATACGTTATCCGCTACACTGACCACTACATCTTTCTCCAAGCTGTACACATCATTATCCACCTTGTAGAATTGTAATTTAGCATCATCCAATCTGAACCAAACGAAGTAAGAATTACCTCTATTCGGTAGTGTAGGGTCATCGCAGAAGAAGTGGAAACCCGCTCTTCTGCTACTGCCCGCACCACTCCATTTCGCATCAAATTCGTAGAGGTAAGTATGTGCTGCATCTTGTAGCACCTCCGCATGAATATTGGTATTGCCATCCGTCGCATCACTTTGATAAAGGCTAGCACTTGAAATGCTCCAGCTTCCTGTTTCTGTAGTCCAATCCGGGTGCAAGGCATCGAAAGCATCATACAAGAAGCCACGCTGTCCGTTGGCTCTCCATTCTGTCCCATCGTGGTCTTGCACTTGGTAGAAGTGCGTAGAGCCACCGCAATCCACATCAGAGAAAGTCGCTGTAAAATCAGCGGTATACCAAGTGCTGCTCAATGCTCCTACTGTGGTACTTGGGGTACAGCTTGACACCCCATCACTACACATGCTCGCACTCATCAAACCCGCGCCATTCTCCACTTGTACACATACGTAATAATCACTCGAACCACTCAAGGGCAAACCACTTTCGGTCATATTAGTGGATAAGCCGTTATTGGTCCAGCCTAATACATCTGTTGCACCAGGGCTTGTGCCTATGCTGTACCAATACGCTACTACATCACTATGCGCATCCGTAGCAGTGGTCCAGTTGGCGGAGAGTTGTCCGCTGGTAGTAATGATGTCCACATCCGCGCCTGTGCCGTCATTCACACTGACCGTACTAGGCGGTGTCCAATCCACTTTTGCTTGATCTTGTGCGGCATCCGACCATGCGCCTGCATTGTCGATCACCAAAGAGTTGATGCGCATGGCATCCTGTGTAGGATTGCTGGATTGCTCCGTCGCATCATCTGTTGCTTGTGAACCGATGCTCACCAACTGACTCGTACTTGCACGAGATTGGTAGACATGGAAATCGTGATAATAAGCATCGCAATTACCCGTACGTAAAGAGACATGATCTCCGCTGGTATGCGGACTAGGATCCGTCCAACTGCTTACTAGTATATCATCCACATAGCAATTGATCTGCCCGCTGATCGGGTTGAAGCTGACTTTGAAATCATACAATACATTCGGGTCCAGTGTTACATCATCATCTGTTTCCAAGCTCCAGCTATCGCTGTTCACATCGTATATCTGCGCTTTGTTCTGATCTACTCTGAAATACACGAAATAAGAGTTACCCAAATTGCTCAAGCTGGGATCATCCGCGAAGAAGTGGATGCCTGCTCTCCTATTCGTGCCCGTACCGCCTATGCTTCCCTGCCAATGGTAGAGGTAGGTCGAGGCATTATCCTGACTCAAATCGGCATACAGTTTTGTGTTCCCGGCCGCCTCGTCCGACTGCCGCACTGCACCCGAGTTGATCGCCCAACTACCCACAGCAGAAGTCCAGTCCGGGTGAATCGTTGATAGATCAAAATCATCATAGAAAAAGCCTGCCTCCGCATTAGAACGCCATTCACTACCTGTATACGACTGCACATTATAGAAGCGATACTGGAAACCACCCGTAGCACAAACATCATCATCCGTAAAGTCAATGGTCGAATCCGCAGTATACCAAGTATCCAAAGGACCAACTGATGTAGTAGGTTCGCAAAGCGGAACAGCCGTGCAAGTCCAACTCGCCTCAAAACCCGGTGCCATCGTCCAACTATCAGAAGAGAAGCGAACAGTCAGTGCAGCCCCAGAAGAAGTGACAGCAGGGGGTAAAGTCGTTCCCGTATACGTCCCTAAAAGCGGGGCACTCGTATTCACCCCATCGTAGACATAGAGGTAATCATACCCACTTTCCAAATCCATAAAGCTAAATGTCAGGCTAACAGCGGTCGCTCCTGTTGGTGCGATCGTATAAGTCCACTCTTCAAAGTTCATATAGCCGCCCAAAGTACCACCACTATCCGTTAAAGTACCATTACAAGCCGTTACAGAATAAGCTCCTGGCGTTGTATTATCCGTACCCACATTAGGCGTCTCCAATACACTACCCGCATAGCCAGACGTGCCACTTGCCCCACAATCCGAACGCACCTTCCATTCGTAATAGGCATTCGCCGCCAAGCCCGTCACTTCAAAGCTATTGCTCGTGCTGCTATAATTCGTCCAGCTCGTTTCCACATCTCTTTTAATGCTGATCTCGTATTGACTCGCACCAGCCACCGAAGACCAAGTCAGCATAGCACTCATAGGGGTGATATTCGTCTCCGCTAATGAAGCAGGCGCCGGACAAGCTGCTGCTGTAGAGCTGCTCGTATAACTCGCAACCCAGCCCGAACCTGTCGTCGCACAATCCGATCTGAACTCCATAAATATCGAACCCGTATAAGAGGTCACACTCCCTGGTGAAGTGCCTGAATATTTACCGATCAATGCGCCCGTATCATCCGTGCCCGCATAGATCCA
>JAHDGT010000021.1:0-3436 GCA_020631675.1 Bacteroidota bacterium | reverse complement strand
GTATTATTAACAAAATGCTGATGTCCCTTCACTTTATGGCAGCCATGACTCAAGGTCATCAAACCATCCGTACCCTCGCCATCATAGCACTGCAAAGTATTCGCACTAATATCAGCAGCAATAGAATTGGTCACCTCGGCAGAAGTGTAGTACACCTCTTCTTGGTACCATGCCCAGCCATCTTCTATATAGCCTTCATGCTCTATCCCTACGGTATAACTGTTCTCACTGCCCACATGCCAAGCGCGATTCTGATGGCAAACCATCTGGGTCACCTGTCCATCAAAGGCACGGATACAATACTGCGCCGATACATTTGCTGTAGGGTTTTTAAACCACGAGATCGCCCCCGCATAACTTCCCTGCATAGTGTGTATGGCCACCATATACGGACTGATCGTATAACTGCTGTAATTCGTAACATCCGCCGCATCCCAGATCGCGCCCGGATGCTCTACACCGCCTGTAGGCATGACACAACCCGCTCTGCTATGTGCATGTGCATGCTCGTCCGTTCCCTCCGTCGCTACGTCAGAAACCTCATCTGTTTCTAAAGCTACATCAAGTAAATACTCGCCCGTTAAATCCAGATTATGCGCCGTCACCAATTCATAATTCACCTCACCGAAAACCTCCTGCAAATTCAAACTATAAACAGGTAAATCATAAGTCGCTCTAAAATCCGCGTCCGTCAAATGATACAAGACCGAATACACATGACTATTCATTGCGAAATCCTGCTCCACCGGGTGTACCAAAGGCAATTCACTCAAAGCACGTATTACATCCACTTGCGCCTGCAAAGGTGCATCCACCAAGTCCATCTCTTCTTGTAAAGCAGCATAAGCCGCCGCGAAAGCCATAATATTATCCGCAGGCTTTTCCTTAAGCTCAGTAGCCGTCATGCCACTGCGTTCCGCGACCAAGGTCAAATTCTCTCTGAAATAATCCTTACCGTTCTCCACCAAACCCATCACCCCATGATAGCGAGGTATGGACACACAACTCTCCGCCGTTTCCGCCGCTACGATATGCCTAATGCGCGTATTCGTATAAGCCACTGCCTCTAACACGCCCTTGGGCACTGAAGGGTAAGCCACATAAGCCGCCTCAAAATCAGCCGCATAATTTTGCCTATAAATTGGAGCCTCATTCACCTCCGCAGTTTCCACTGCTCTAAAAACCTCAGGATCACCTTTATCCGCAGCCGTAAAAGACGACTGCCCAAGAACCAGCGATTCGCCAAATAGCAATGCCGCCAAAGCAACTAAAAGGAACAGTAAATTATTTTTCATAGCAGTAGTAAGTTGATTACTACCCTAAAAATACGGCAAATCTATTTATTCAGATAGGCAAAACATTACATTATTGCGCCCCCATATACGAAAAGCCTGCTTGCAAAAGCATCCGCACTCAGATGGGCAATAATTCCGCAAGCAGTCCTTCGTATATCGGCAGGCTATCCGCTAAATTCGGCAGCCCCATAAGCTTTTCGCTGGCAGGGCTGGCGGTGGCTACCTCTGGGCCGCCCCGCCAGCCCGCCGCTCAATAGCTTATGGGGCTACCTCATACCGCTCCTATCCTTGGCGCGGGAAATTCAAAAATCAGGACATTTCGAATAATTCTTTAAGTGTCTTTTCCACTTGAATTAATTCATTAGAACTAATACGACCTATTTTTCCAACCATCAAACTAGTTCTTAAAGTCATTATTTTAGTTGATTTTATTAGGGAAACACTCTTCAATCCATTTTCATCATTAGGTTCGACCAGAATATCCATTTTTGATTTACCAATAAGATTTGAGGTCATAAAAACAACTATAACCTCTCTTTTATACCTAGCCAGAACCAAAGCTGGTCTCATTTTACTCCCTGTCAAATCGCTAAAAGGAAATGGAACAAGAACAAGAACAATATCACCCTTTTTCATTGATACTTTTCCTTTAAATCTTCAATCTTATACTCCACCTCTTCTTCATTTAAAAAAGAAAAACTATCTGATTCAATAGCCAATTGAAGCATCCCTTTATATAGATTTTCTTCTTCATATTTTTGAAGTAAGAAATCAGCAAAATCCGCAACTTCATTAAGCCTCGCATTTGGCAGCTTAGCTATAATTTCATTTGTTCTCTTTATCAATGCATCTCTTGTCATAACTCATTCTATTTCATAGAAACACTAAAATACACCAATAGGTACTCATCTGTCAAGTCTTTCAGCTATTTAAGCATTTTCCTGAATCTACGCACCCAGTCCTTCTTAATTCTAATTCGCATCACATCTTGAAAATGCGCCCACTGCTCAACCGACATTTTTCCTTCTTCAAAATGTATCCTTCTAACATATTCTAAAGTCACCTCGAGTGGCGAAAGATATGGTTTTTCATTCCTTATAATTTCACGATTCCTATTAACACTCATCTCCCCCCATTGCAAAGCAATCATAAACTTCTTTTCTGAAGAAAAAGAGTTTAACACTTTGATGTGCTGTTCTGCACTTTCCTTAGAAATATTCGTCATTTTACCCCAGTAGTCCATAGGTCCTAAATGTAAAATATTGTAACTATTTAGGTTGGGGCTTTTGAGATGAAAAATCAAGCTTATTGTTCTTAGACGAAGCTCTTCTTGAAAGGAATCGCAGCGCGCTTGCTTGAAAGAAAGCTGAAGTATAAGGGCAATAAGGTATTTTTCAGCCAAAATTGCTCAACCTAAACAGTTACAAAATATTAACAAACTAACAGTTCGCACCTACGGTGCTTGTTAATTGGGGGAGAGCCTTGCTTTCTACTAACAGTAAGCCCCGCTGGGGCTATAGTAAATCAAGGCTAATATTAATAGCTCCATTAGGAGCTGCCTGTTAGCAGAAATGTCGACCAATCCACTATTTACCAGCGCCGTAGGTGCGGCATGTTAGCTTGGCTGTACTATCCAAAAATTTGGTTTACAGTATATTAAAAACCAAGACCTAATATACACCATATTAAAGGGCTTATCCACTAACTAATGGAGCGTTTTTCAAATTATCCTCACTTTTGAATATTCATCATGTTTTCCGTAAATTCACAATTAAGCCAAATCAAGGGAATACATTATTCGTATTTTACTTTATCGCATAAGTTCAAATACATAATGTACCCATAGTAACAGCTCAAGCTCAACACTCGCTTTCCTTCCCACATTCATTCAAGAATGTGAACAAACTACTACCTGCCTATTTTCTTTCCGATCTTGCTAAAAAGAGGGAATACCTATGCTTTCTAATGTAGAATGATAAGTTAATGCATATATTTATACTGCATGCAGGGAGCGTATTCGATAGTCGTGGTGTCTACTACAGGAATACGTTCGTTTCTGATTTCCGCATACCTGCTGCTTATGGCTCGCGCAAGGGATAGCAGTGGAAATGAGCCCGCTAAGGAGCGCACTGAGCGGCGGC
>JAHDGT010000505.1 GCA_020631675.1 Bacteroidota bacterium | reverse complement strand
ATCACTAATCCTCTCATCATTTCTGCTTTGAAATCAAAGTTGAGTTTCCTTAGTCTATTGCTTGGTCTTGCACTCGGCTGGTTCATCCTCCAAAGAGGACCTTCGACAGCACCCCAAGTTGTAGATGAAAACGACAATCAAAGCCAACGCAAGTCGAAGCGATTCGACCCCAATGCCGACCCTCACCTTTTGTCCTTGGCACATGCCGACTTAGACCTTAATGGTCTAACCGTCTACCTAGATCGCATCAAGAGAAATCAATTCTTGAGTGATATGCTAGGCGCATGCTCCGTACCCTACGAAAACATTGACGCGCTAGCTAAAAGAGCAAAAGACATATTCCCTGTCACCAAGCTAAGAACAGGGCAGCAGTACTATGTCTTAGCAGATTCTTTAGAGCAAGCCCAGTACTTTGTTTATGAAGACTCTCCTACCAGCTTAGTGGTATATGAGTTGAAAGACAGCATGGAAGTGCGCAAAGTAGAAAAAGAGATCTATACCGAAGAGCGAATCGCCAGCGGTGTCATCTCTTCTTCGCTATCGCAAACTATGGTGGATCAAAACCACCCACCCATGCTCGCCATACTTATGAGTGAGGTCTTTGCCTGGAGTGTCGATTTCTTCCGCATCTTTAAAGACGATAAGTTCAGAGTGATCTACGAAGAACAATTCGTAGACGGACAATCTGTTGGCGTGAGCAACATCAAAGCGGCTTACTTTGAACATGCGGGTGGTGAAAATTACGCCTTCGCCTATACACACGGAGATAAAACCAGTTACTACGACGAAGATTGCAATTCTGTGCGTAAAGCTTTTCTAAAAGCTCCCCTACGCTATTCCAGAATATCCTCTCGTTATAGTGGTAGACGTTATCACCCCGTACTAAAAAGATACAAAGGGCACTTTGGTACCGACTATGCCGCGCCAACAGGCACACCCATTATGTCTGTAGGAGATGGCGTAGTAGAGAAAAAAGGCTACACCAGAGGAAACGGGAACTATGTAAAGATCCGCCACAATGGTACTTATAGTACCCAGTACCTGCACATGAGTAAATTCGCCAAAGGCATGCGCAATGGCAAAGCCGTAAAACAGGGAGAAGTGATCGGTTATGTGGGCATGACGGGTTTAGCCACAGGTCCCCACCTCTGCTACCGCTTCTGGAAAAACGGCAAGCAAGTGGATCACTTCCGCGAAAAACTCCCCCCAGCAGAAGCCATACCCGCTGAATTGGAACTGACCTATGAAGACCATCGCGACTCCATCAAAGTCATCTTAGACGACATCCCCTACCCCAACGACTTAGAAGCTGTTGAAGTAGAGAATGATCCATTGGTTTTGGATGAAACTGATGAAGAGCTAGATGAAAATGCAGATCAAACAGAAGAAACTGCTCCTTAGCTTGTGTAGCGGCGCTGCTTGCCTGCGCCTTTTGTGAGAAAAGACAAGATTTAATTAGCTTTATCAAAGATTGTCCGAATACCACCCACAAAAAACCTTACCCCATCATAACCCACAAGGCACCCCATTTGAATTTCTTTCGCTCACTATACATTACCGACCGATTCTTTCTCGGCATCACCATCTCCGCACTTGCGTTCGTGCTGACTTACGCATTTGATGTGCCCGCATTAGGTATACTTGTACGTTTCGGCTTCTTGTTGTTTTTAGCGGTAGGCATCATAGATTTACTCTTTCTATATAGAACCTCAAAAGGCATCTTCGCCCTAAGAGAAGCACCAGAACGACTCTCTAATGGAGATGACAACCCGATCAGCATCTACCTGGAAAACCACTACCCTTTCAATGTGGATTTAGAATTGGTGGATGAGATCCCCCACCAATTTCAGATCAGAGATGCGCATTTTAAAATGGATCTACCCAAGGGGCAGAACCGCTGGGTAGAATACAAGATCAAACCCTTTGAGCGCGGGTCCTACTCTTTTGGTGCGCTGAATGTATATGTCAATACAGGTTTGCGATTGTTCAAACGCCGCTACCGTTTTTCACAAGATGTGGAAGTGCCGGTTTACCCTTCTTACCTGCAAATGCGCAAGTACGAGATCATGGCGATCGGGGATCGCTTTTTGAGCATAGGGGTGAAGAAAATGCGCCGCATAGGCCAAAGCATGGAATTTGAGCGCATCAAAGAATACGTCTTAGGCGACGACCCCAGAAATGTGAATTGGAAAGCCACCGCCCGCAGCAATAAACTCATGGTGAACCAATACACCGATGAGCGTTCCCAGCAAGTCTACTGCTTGATCGACAAAGGGCGAGTCATGCGCATGCCCTTTGAAGGCATGACCTTATTGGATTATGCCATTAATGCGGCTTTAGTGATCAGCAATATCGCCATCAAAAAAGACGATAAAGCGGGTCTGATCAGCTTCTCTGACAGCATGGGCAGCATACTGCCCGCCAGCAAGCGCGGCAAGCAAATGCGCCTGATCCAAGAAATGCTCTACCGCGAAGAAACCGACTTCTTAGAATCCGACCATGAGCGTTTGTACTTAGCCATTAGAAGAAAAATAAATCGCCGCAGCCTACTCCTATTATTCACCAACTTTGAAACCCTCTCTGGCTTAAAGCGACAGTTGCCCTACTTAAAATCCATGGCACGTCACCATTTGCTGGTGGTCATCTTCTTTGAAAACACCGAACTAAAAACCCTCACCGAAAAAATCGCAGATAATGTAGAAGACATCTACAACATCACCATAGCCGAGAAACTGGCCTATGAAAAACGATTGATCGTAAAAGAGCTACAAAAACACGGCATCCAATCCATCCTGACCCCACCCCAACAATTGACCGTCAACACCATCAATAAATACCTAGAATTGAAATCACGGGGGATGATATAAACACAAACACAAACATTATAATTTCACCCCACCAAATAAACGTAGAGACGTTATATCATAACATCTACCGTCGAGCAGATATACACCCATTTTTAACCGTAGATCCAAACAGATTTTTGGATAAGATAAACAAGATAAAATGTAGAGACGCATTGCATGCGTCTACCGTCGAGTAGCTAAATGATTAATTA
>JAHDGT010000504.1 GCA_020631675.1 Bacteroidota bacterium | reverse complement strand
GCGCTGCTATACCTCGTTTTTCATGCCTTGGCTACAACTAAAATAGCTGCGCCATAAGCTATACGCTTACTTTTGTCCAGGTACTTAAACGTCCATTCAATTCAGTGCGTTGTCAACTATATCTCATCAATGACTCCGTCAGAACAGAAGCTTAAGGAACAACAAAAAAGGCTGCCCCACCATAGCCAATATCATAATGGTGAAGCAGCCCACTAAACCTAAAGTTCTGAAATGAAGCGTTTAACTAAAAAAGATTCTACCTTTTCAAGTATAATAAAGTCCGTGTAGGGGAGGACCCATGGGTCCTCCCGCTTTGCAATAGCAGACTATTTTTTTATTAAAAAGGTGTTCTGGGTACTTACTCGATCGTAACAGTCGTGACCTCAGGTGCGACTGGCGCGGTCTTCGGCAAATTGACGATCAGTAAACCGTTTTCATACTTCGCGCTCACGGCATTCGCATCAACGGTATCCGGTAAACGGAAAGAGCGACTGAAGCTAGAATAACCGAACTCTCTACGCAAGTAACGGACGTCAGTGCTAGTGGCAGTGCTGTCTGTACTTGTTTCTGCTGTTGATTCAGTGTCAGTACCAGTACCAGTATCAGCAGTAGTGTCTTCACTGTTTGTAGTAGAAGTAGCTTTAGCCTTTTCTACAGAAATAGATAAGACGCCTTCTTCCACTTTGATTTTGAAATCATCCTTGCTCGCACCTGGGAAAGCCAACTCGATACCGAAAGCTTCATCAGATTCGGTGATGTTCGCCGCAGGGCGAGAATTGAAGTGGCAAGAGCCACCCGCACCATGCGTTACCATGCGATCCACATCGCGTAGTAATTCATCGAAAATGGTGCTGAATCCAGTATGTCCATGTCTGTGTGATCTTCTACTGGGACGAATTTTTAATAAGTTCATCGTTATGAATATTATGTTTTAAGGTAAATGTGAAATACAAAATATCACGAGTAGCATTAAAAGGGTGAATGTGTGAATGTTTCGCTACTCGCAACGCTTAGGTATACATCAAAGCCAATACCAAGCGTATTTTTCGGTCAAAATGGTCGTTTTACAAAATTTTTAACGACAAAATGTCGCTATTTTCAATTTTTAGGTGTCATTTTGACGCTTTTTGATGTTTTGTGTATGTAGGGGCGAGCCTTGTGGTCGCCCATCGGGTTGGTGGCAATTATATTTCTATCGTAGGCGGGAGCACATATATGTGCTCCCCTACAAGAGATTATCCTGTAAATCAAATCATTTGTTTAAATCTATGGTTAAAAATGGTGTTGGGTGTTCATTCAAAATTCAGCTATTCAACATTCAAAATTACCCGTTTGGTGCGCAAGGGATAGGAGTGGTACTAAATGGGATAGATGGGGCGTGAGTGCCTGCTTGGCGGGGGCGGCCCAGAGGTAGCCACCGCCAAGTAGAGCGACGAACCCCCAGATAGCCCATTTTGTAGGAACGGATAGCCCGGTACCCGCAGTAAAAAGGGGATGAACCGTAGAGACGTTATATCTATAACGTCTATCTTGCCGAACCAAAAATATTAACCAACAATGAGACAAGCCCCCTTTTTATTGCGGGTATGCGCCATAAGCATCACAAAGGATAAATACCTATTTTTGAGGGCTATTTTTAATGCATAAGTAAGAACCATGGCCAAGCAGACATTCGGATCAGGAATACGACAAAAACTATTACAGACCATAGGTGTACCAACGCCCGATGAGTTGAAGCGCGCGCCACACCCCTGGCAGAAATCGGATCTGATGAGTAAGCGTACGATTTTGCGTATCGGGCCGAGTGGTTTGTTGGCGGAGGTGCTGCCAGGTGCGATTACGGACTTGAACGCGCCTTTTGATCTATCGTTCAATGCATCGGGTGGGGCTTATGAGACTTTGATCTATGATGCCACGGGTTTCGCATCTGTTAAAGACCTGCAAGATCTTTTTGAAGGTTGTCGATTGCATTTGCAACACCTGAGCAAGCATGCGCGCATAGTGATCATTGCGCGTGATCCGGAATACACAACGGATCCTTTGGCAAAGGCGGTTCAGCAAGGTGTGGAGGGTTTTATGCGTACGCTATCTAAAGAGATCGGTAAGAAAGGGAGCACGGCTAATTTGTTGTACATGGCGCCCGCACTTTTAGATTACCCTTCGGTGGCGAAGCGGCATTTGGTGCCCATGTTGCACTTTTTATTGTCTGAACGTTCTGCTTATGTGAACGCGCAGCCGCTGCGTTTGAGCGCGCATGTGCCCATGCCTAAAGCCGTGCCTTTGCACCAGCCCTTGAAAGGAAAGGTAGCCTTAGTAACAGGCGGCGCGAGAGGCATAGGCGCGGCCGTAACGAAAACATTGGCTCGCGAAGGCGCGGATGTGGTAGTGGTGGACCTGCCCAGCAATAAAGAATATGCCGAAGCCCTGACCGCACCGATCAACGGACGTTGTATTTTAATGGACATTACCCAGCCCGATGCGGCAGAACGCCTGCGCAGCTATTTCACATCGCCCAGTGATAAAGCAGTCAATTCTGAACCCATAGGTATTGACATCATTGTGCATAACGCAGGGGTGGCTTTGGATAAGACCATCAAAAAAATGAGCAATGAGCAGTGGCAAGTATCATTGGCAGTGAACTTAGCCGCCATTCTTCAGATCAACGAGCAATTGTTGCCTATACTGAATAATGAGGGTAGAGTGATTACCCTTTCGTCCATCTCCGGCTTGGGCGGTAATTTCGGACAGGCGAATTACACCACGGCCAAGGCGGCCTTGATCGGCTTGAGTGCCGCACTGGGCAAGCAGCCAGAATTACTGGATCGTGCTATTTCTTTTAATGCCGTAGCACCAGGCTTCATTGAAACACGCATGACCAGCAAAATGCCCCGCATGAGCAAGGAAGTTGGGCAGCGTATGAATAATCTGTCTCAAGCCGGCCAACCCATTGATGTGGCCGAGCTGATCACCTTCTTGTGCTCTCCGGGAGCGGCCTCTATTAGCGGGCAAACGGTACGTGTTTGTGGTGGGAATTGGTTGGGGGCATAAGTTGATTAAAAGGTCGTTTTT
>JAHDGT010000503.1 GCA_020631675.1 Bacteroidota bacterium | reverse complement strand
CCCAGAGGTAGCCATTTTTACGCCTGCCAAACAGCAGCAGGCAGCGACTGAATTTGAACGGATAGCCCGGTGACCGCAGTGAGAAGGCTGACGCCTTCAGACATAAGACACAAGACGTAAGACATAAGATGTCCTGCTGCTTGCCGATTTGATTTGGGGGTACTACTAAAAGCCTTTTTATTGCGGGTACGCGCCCATATACAAAGAAGAGTGGGTCAAAGTTAGTTTTTTCCCGAAGGAGTGAGAAATTTAACAAATCATTACTTTTGCTGACATCTAAAACAGCAGCCTTCAAACATAGCATGGCAAAAAAAGACAACAGACCTTCTGATCGTATTTTAATCCCTCCTACGGCTGCGGCTTCTTTACCTTCTTTGAGAGCGAGTTTCAAGGGGAATCAGGTACAATCGAAATATTTAATGCGGAAGTATTTGAGCTATGCGGCAAGTGGCGTATTGAGTCCGTTCAGGGCATTGGAGCGTCTGCAATTTGATGGAAAAGTAGCTGATTTAAAAATGGACAAAGCCCCTTTATTCGTTTTGGGGCATTGGCGTAGCGGCACTACTTTTTTGCATAATTTGCTGTGTCAAGACCCGCAGATGGCTTATGTAACGACTTACCAAGGCACATTCGCGGAACTGTCATTACACCCTTTGAATCGCGCCTTGTTCAAAACCACTATGCAGGCGGTGATGCCCAAGCGCAGAGCGGGAGATAATGTGATCTTGAATGCGGATCTGCCGCAAGAAGAGGAGTTCGCTTTGGGGAATATGGGCTTGGGTAGTTTTTATGATTATTGGTATTTTCCCACAAATATTCAAACCTACTATAAGCGTTTTGTGAACTTTAGCTCTGTAGATGGCGAAGAGCAAGAAGCCCGATGGATGGCGGTGTATGACCGCTTGGTGCGCAAGGCTATTTTAAATACGGGCGGGCAACGTTTCATTTCTAAAAACCCGCCGAATACCGGCAGGGTGAAAACGATTTTGAAATTGTACCCGAATGCTCGTTTCATTCACATTTACCGCAACCCGGTGATGGTGTTTTTGAGCACTAGGAATTTCTATAAGAGCATGTTGCCTTATTTGTGTTTTGAAGATATTGCCGATGAACGTTTAGAGGCTCATATTTTCAGTATTTACGAACAAATGATGCAGCAATACGAGACGGATAAGCTATTGATCCCGTCTGAAAATTTGGTGGAATTGCGCTTCGAGCATTTGCAAAAAGCACCATTGGATCATATTCAAACTGCTTATGAGCAGTTGCGTATTGATGGCTTTGAAAACGCTAGACCGAAGTTCGAGGCTTTTGTGGCTCAAAAAAAGAGTTACAAGAAAAACACCTATAAAGTGGCGAAGTACGATATTGATCGGGTGCTGACACACTGGAACTTTGCCATGGAACGTTATGGGTATAGCGTTCCTGACCATATTGAAGTTGTCTGATATGATACGATATCTCCTACTGTTCTTTTTTAGCTTGTCTATGCTGTTATTGAATAACTGCACCTACAAAGACATTGAAGCCTCTATAGAGGACATTACTTGTCCGGATGGCTTTGGAACGCCTTTTAAATCGGGCGGGAAAGAGGTCTTCACCAAGAGTTATAGGTTAGGGAAGCAGGGGGTGAATTTCAGCATCTTATACCGGATGTTCGATGTGCCGGATGAGTTGAACGTGTATTGCGGACAGGGTACCGATGGGGACCTGATCTATACTACTGGTGGTTTTGTTTCTGGTGAATGGATCATCACCCTTCCTTTTGATTGCTATGATACGGAATTCATTACGCTGGAACTGATCGGTAACCCGAATGCGGAGACGATTTGGTATTACGAATTGCGGTGTGTGGATCCTTGATGCCAATTTGAAAATTTGACAATGGGGTAATTTGAAAATTACTTCAATTTATTCTGTATTCCTTCAAATCCACTCCTATCAAGTCCATTATGGTATTCTGTCGCTTTTTATGCCTTACATTTTTGCTCATTGGCTTACAAAGTCAATTTATACACGCCCAACAACAGTGGTTCGTGAATTGGGAGATGAGTGGTGGCATGCTTCCGCTTGATATTTACCCAAGTACGAACGAAGATGTTCGTTTGCTGTATTCGAGAGACATGGCGGGAATTTCGGGGGCTTATAATAGTAGTTTGGGCTTGGGCATGTCATTACGTTTACGGCATCGTTGGACCATCGGTGCTGGTTTAAGCGTCTCCGGACGTTTCCATAAGTACATGGATTATCCTTCTAAGTATCGTTTAGGGGGTGGTCAGCAAGTGGAGTTCAAGCACCGGACGATACATCCTGCGGCGAATATCTATTTAGCGCATTCTTTCCCGCTTACTTTGACCACATTCGGTTATGCGCAGATCGCTGCGGATCTGCATTATTTGGAGCGGGAGGATCTCTTAGGTAGAACGAATGGCGTTAACGGCGGGCAATTGGCATTGAGCTATAATAGTATAGGCTTTGGTATTATGCCTGAATTGGGCATTCAGTGGTTCACTAAAAAACGACGATTGATCAGCTTGGGCGCGCAATATCGTATTGGTATGAATCAGGCATTCAATGGCAGCTATACCGCATTTCAGGAGGAATTGGATATTGGTTTTAATGATTTAGAATCAGCAGGTGATTATTGGGGTGTGATCTTTAAAACGGGTTTCTTATTCAAAGAAAAACAGCGCAGTTGGAAGTCTAAAAATGGAAAATCGCCTCGTTTCTACTCCACTAAATTGAAGAACGGAACTACTGTTCGAGTACGTAATACCGAGGTGACCTTAAAGATTTACGATCATAAGGAGAGTGATGGGGATATTATCTCCGTGAATTTGAACGGTAAGTGGATCGTACGTCGTAAAAAAGTAGAAGGAGAAGCTTTTGAGATCACTGTCAATCTGGACCCAGATCTAAAAGAAAGCTCCTTGATTCTGTACGCCCACAACTTAGGGGAAACCCCTCCCAATACCGCAGCCATACTTATTGATGATGGTGTTGAAGAAAAGAACATCACTTTGCGCTCGGATAAAAAAGAGAGCGATGTGATCTGGTTGCGATATGACCC
>JAHDGT010000502.1 GCA_020631675.1 Bacteroidota bacterium | reverse complement strand
AAGCGTCGGGTAAATTGTTGGTACAATAGAATAAAATAATCCGTAGGGGCGATCCATTGTGGTTGCCCTTTTAGTTCCAATGATTTTTTGTAGCGGCGCTGCTTGCCTGCGCCTTTCTGCCTATTGTGGTATGACCACCCCGCCTGCCTTCGGCATCCACCCCTCCAAAGGAGGGGAATAAAAAACAGCCCCAAATCTCAGAGAGATTTGGGGCTGTTTCGTGTAAAATAGCACTTAGGGGATTAGTGCTAATTGCGTTTGGACTTACTCCAAAAAGTAAACACTATTCGGATTAATACCCACATTGTAAGTAGTGGAGATATTGTAATTCTCATCCAATAAATTCACTGTACCGTTAGAAGTGAAATCATTCGCATCTAACAGATAAAGATCATAATTAGAAGGGTTCACATCCAAGCCATAAACATTGATCGCGCTGAAATCAGCCAAAGCAATAGTCGGTAAAGAAGTTTGGTTTTCAGGAAAGCTGTACAACATACCACCATTCATATAATAGAAGTTATCGTTCGCATAGCGCAAATAAGAAGGAGACTCTTCTTCAGATTCAAACAAATAGGTTCTATTGACCAATTGCGAAGCAATATTGATGCGGTATATAGCAGGAATATCGCAATCTGCGAAATCACAGAAACCACCGCCACACATCACCCAAAGCTGGTCATCTAAAACGATCAAATCAGCCGGGTCAAGGCGTACTTCTACGGTATTGATAACAGCATCTGTATTAGGGTCTACCACAGCGATCTGCGACTCTTTCATATTGGCTATGAACACTTTACCATCCGCCAGTACCATCTTCTCCGTCCAGCAGAAATCGGTATCCGCGCCACAATCCACCGTGAAGCCGCCTGTGATCTCTAAGCTGTTCAGATCAACGATCTGCACCTCATTAGAAAAGATATTAGAGACATAAGCCTTAGCACCATTGATCGGCAAGAAGTAACGAGGCGAACTAAAACCCTCAATGACTTTAAGGATGCTATAGTCGTTTTTATCAATCGCCACCACAGTACCAGATCCATTCATCACCAAGAAAGCGGTATCCCCCTTAAAAGCGATAGATTGACCTGTATCACCCAAATTAGGCAATCCATTAGAGGTCTGAACAGCACCATAAGTAACATCGCCACTGTCCAGATCAACCACAGATAAAGAAGCTGAGCCAGAGCCAAAAGTACCCTCGTTCATCACCCACATGCTGCCAATGATCGACTCATTATCAGGGGGGCAATCACCATTCTCCTCACAATCATCTTGGCAACTGAAAAGCAAAGCAATTGAGAAAAGGCTGAGTAAACAAAACAAAAGTCGGGAAGAACGAATAAAAGATGGAATCATCATTAATTTTTAGTTTGAGTGGGGGAGGAATGTTAAATCGAATTTCGAGCCGCAAAGGTAGCTCTTGCCTATAACTTTCAAAGGCACAAAAGAAAAAATAACAAACTCAACTGCCCATCATCCGACCTTTAGCCGTTTTTTGATGATCCAAATAAGACGTCGCCAAACCACCTGTAGCCGTCTCTTTATACTTGCTTGACAGATCTTCTCCCGTCTGCCGCATCACCTCTACTACCTGGTCAAAACTAATGATGGGTTCCCCTGCCAAGCCTCTGCTACTCGCCAATAAAAAGGCATTATAAGCCTTCACCACCCCATTCGCGTTCCGTTCAATACAAGGCACTTGCACCAAGCCATTGATCGGATCGCAAGTCATACCCAAATGATGCTCCATTGCGATCTCCGCCGCACTACTGATCGTATAAATGTCATTGTCATTGCAATAGGTGAACAAAGCCGCCGCCATGGCCGCAGCACTCCCCACTTCCGCTTGGCAACCCAATTCTGCCCCAGAAATCGAGGCATTTTCTTTAATAATAGAGCCGATCATGGCAGCCACTAATAAACCCCGCTGCACCTTTTCTGCCGGAATATTACAATCTACCCTTAAATATTCTAAAGCTGCGGGGATAATACCAGCAGCCCCATTCGTAGGAGCCGTCACCACCATTTGTCCAGCAGCGTTTTCTTCGCTCACCGCCAGCGCATAAGCATTCATTCGGGCGAACAACTCATTGGCAGGTCTACCCATTCTATGGTACTCTTGCGCCTTGATGAACATCTCCTTCGCTCGCCTGAAAACATTCAAACCACCCGGTAAAATCCCTTCTTTTTGCAAACCATTTTTCACGCAATTCCCCATCACATCAATGATGTTTTGAACACGTTCCAGTACCTCCGCTTCCTCGCAATCATGCAAACTGCATTCATTCGCCAGCAATAATTGACAAACCGAGATCTGCTCTTTCTCCAGTAGATCTTTCAGCTCCTGAAAATTGCAGTACTTATAAATCGGTTCGCGATCTTCCTCTTCTTCACTGCTTGCTATCCCTTTACCATCCTCAGCAGCTATTTCCACAAATCCACCACCCACAGAGTAATAAGTTTGTTTTAAAACCACATGCTCATTCACCAGCAATAAACAACTCAAAGTATTCGGATGCCAATGCGTCGCATCCCCAAAATGAAAAAAGATATTACTCTCCGTGAATCGAGTACTAAATGCGCCCAGCTCGATCTCATACGCATCATCCGCACGAGTGAAAAAAGTATTCAAACGATCAATGTTCACGGTGGGTGGCTCTTCACCCATCAAACCCGCCAAAACAGCTCTGTGCGTTCCATGCCCTTTACCGGTATCCGCCAAAGAACCATAGAGTTCCACCCGCAATTCCACTCGACTAAATTCGTCAATATTGGTATAAGAAGAGGAGAGATGCGCTAGGGCAAGCTCCCTGAATTTCCCCGCCGCCACCATCGGCCCTACGGTATGAGAACTTGATGGCCCAGGACCAACTTTGAATAACTCGAAGAATGAAGTACGTATCATATAAATCGCAAACTAACAACTGTTCGCAATTTAGATGATTTTCAATTATAGTTTTACTTTTTCATCATAATTTGGCCGCGTGCCCGCAATAAAAGCTGTCTTTCTTACCTATGCATAATCGACATCGAGCAGATCATCTCATGTCTCGAGTCTCATATCTCGGGTCTGAGA
>JAHDGT010000501.1 GCA_020631675.1 Bacteroidota bacterium | reverse complement strand
TCTCTTTTCACTTGGTAAAATTCATGTAGCAATATGCGATCAAAAATCAAGCGATCTCCTGATTCTGCTGTTTGAATCATCTGTTTTGTTTCTTCAGAAAAATCAGCCCCTTCATTTTCAATCTCGCTTATTATCTCATCAGATCGAATGATCAATAAGCGAAATCGCTTGATCATCAATTCTAATTCTTTTATACTATGTTCATATTGAATAAGCAGTCCCTCCAATTGCTTTAGCCGCCTCTTAGATAGATATTTTCTATCCTTTGAATGACCTGTGATAGTAACTGTGGTCTTTTGTTTAAACCTATTATAGCCCCTTCTCTCAGCAAGAAACTCTTTACCATTTTCCGTCAACCTGAAGGCTTGCAGATAAAACCTAAAAGCCGTTTCTTTAATAAGTTCTTCACAGCTTATTTCATAGCAATATTCCCCATCTTCTATTTTAGTGAGTTCCCCGGCAGAACATTCTAAATGAATCTCAGCATTTGAACAGTTCGGTATCTGGACTGAAAAATAGTTCTTTTCATTACAGTAAAAATCATCTTGAAAATTGATATCAAATACGACTTGCTGTGCAATAAGCAACAAGGGGGAAGTCATTAAAAAGGAGAAACAAAATAAGTACTTATACATTGTGCTGAGCATGATCTCACGTGAGGGATAGCAGTGGAAATGAAGCTGCTAAGGAGCGCACTGAGCGGCGGCTGGTGAAAGCGACCTCGCGAAGCTCTTTACCAGCCTGCCAGCGAAGCAGCGAACAGTAGCTGAATTGCAACGGATAGCCCGACCCGCAGTGAAAAGGGCTTGTTCCGCACCTTATAGAAACGCCATATGCAAACATCTATTTCATACTGTCAAAAAGCTATTGAACGATAGGCATAGCCCTTTTCATTGCGGGGCACGCCCAAATAAAAAAGAAAAATATCTAGTGCCCAGCTCCAAGCACTTTCAAAAAATCATTAGCAGATAAAAACGAATTGTAACGGAAATTGATCTCGTAGTCTGAATTCAAAACGATCGTAGTTGGATAGATCAAGCCATTTTCCATACTGCCCAGCGCGATCGCCAGCTCGTGTGTACCACTGCCGCTGCCACTAGCTTGATACTGGAAAAGATGATCGTTAAATTGTACACTTTCTTGCTGTTCGGCATTAAAAGGAATGAAGTAATATTGCTCATTCAGCAAGGCGATCACTTCTGGATCTTGAAAGGTGGTTTGCTCCATGTTTTTACAATATTTACACCAATTGGTATGTAAAAACACGAGAACAGCTCGCTCTTCTTGAGCTAATAAACTGTCTAAATGAGCAAATTGATATTGCTGTAGATCAGCAGTAGGTACGACTATTTTCTTGGTAGATGAATGACATGAAATTGACAATAAAAGTACCAACATCATACCAATGAAAGACGGATTAAAGTATTGTCTCTTTCGCATCAGTTTAAGCATTTACATTCTCACGTCTCACGTCTCGAGTCTCACATCTCATGTCTAAAATCACTTAAAAGTATATCTCAGCCCCAAAAACCCTCGAATACCTTGATTGGGCGCATAGACATAAGAAGGATCAAATGTCAGGGCATTAGGATTGCTTGCCGTTGGAATGACATTACCAGCAGCATCAAAATCAACTTCTCGATCAAAAGGATCGAAGCTGCGGGCGATGAGGGGTTCATCTTGGTTTTTCCAAGGCGTCCAGTTCAGTAGATTTTTAACCCCTCCATATATCTCGAAGCCTTTCAAGCCTCGATAAGTGAACTGTACGTTCTGAATACCACGGAGAAAATGCTGGTCGTATATCTAAATCGCCTAGTAGTGGCAGTTTCATTGGCCCGTAGACATTAGCCGTATAATCTACCGACATTTTATTGCTCAAGAATTGGTAAGAGACCGTCCAGGTGCCTGTAAAACGTTCCGTAAGTAACTGCTGTTCTTTTGCACCATCTTCATTAGTAGACACATCCATAAGCGTACCGCCCAGCAAGACGGATAAGCCATTGGCAAGGTTCATGTCGGCGTTTATACTTATTCCTTTACTTACCGCATAACCATCTAAATTATCGTAGATGATCTGATTGGTATTGCTCTCGAAATCAGCTAATATCACATTGTTGAAATAGGTGTACCAGCCAGACAACTCCACATTAGCAGAGGTACCATTATTCAGGTACATTTTTTTCGTGTAATTCACATTGGCATTATACGAACGTTCTGGTGCTAATGCTTCAGCGATGATCACCTCTCTTGCTCCGGTCAAAGCGGCATGATCCTCGGTAAATAAATTGACCACTCTAAAACCTGTTCCCGCATTAATACGTAAGATGTCTTTGTTAGTTAGCGACCATTTATAGGCTAATCGTGGCGTGAAAATATTGCCATGCGCATCATTGTAATCGTAGCGCATGCCCAAGAGCAGCTTGTGCTTATCATTAAAGCTGATCTCATCTTGAAGGAATACGCCCGGCAACCAGATCTCATCCGGATTATTAATGCTCAAATCTTTGGAGGCGGCCGTAGCTGGTGTATTGTCATCATAAAATGTATAACGTAAAGAAGAGCCCAGTAGAAAGTCGTGCTTCCCTGTAGTACGGTCCCATGTCAGTTGACTGAAACCGATATGTTGCTTCGCTATGTAAGACATATCACCATATACAGCGTTCTGATCGTGCGTATTGAAGGAGAAGGAGAGCATGACATTTTTAAGGCTTGGCAATTCATACTGACCCATTAACTCAAAACGCGCTGTAGTAATGGCTTCTCCATATATTTCATCGCCTCCTCTGAAAGCTGGCGTCCAATCCAATTCGCCACCCCAACGATCTTCCCAATAGTATCTACCAGCTAAAGTGAATAACTTATTGTCTTTGCGCTTGAAATTCCACTTTTGAAAGACAGACACTCGCTCCGCGATCGTCATATCGGTAAAGTTATCCGCATTATGATCCACTACATTACTGAAGTTAAAATAGTTGAGTCCTGTTAAAACAGATGCCGACTTAGCTATATTCAAATTAACACCCAGATCCGCACTCAAATCGCCCCAAGTGGTGCCCATCACATCAGCTGTGAATAGCGGTGCTTTCTC
>JAHDGT010000020.1:8960-19173 GCA_020631675.1 Bacteroidota bacterium | reverse complement strand
GTCTAAAAAGGCGTAAGCCTTTACTGCGTGGTCGGGCTTTCCACTAAATTCGGCATCTGCTATGGCTTTTCGCTGGCAGGGCTGGCGGTGGCTACCTCTGGGCCGCCCCGCCATCCCGCCGCTCAATAGCCATAGCAGTCACCTCATACCGCTGCAATCCCTTGCGTAGAAAAAAGCCCATATCTTCCATCTGATTTGGCAGAAATCAAGGATTAGTAAAGAAAGACCTATCAATTTTAGTAACTTTGTAACGAAAATGTCTCCAATAGAAGTAGAAAAGCCCCCCTGCGCTAAAAGTGATGAATGAATCATCATTTCTAGTTCCCGTTTGTATATATGGCACAACAGAGAAAAAGCACGAATAGTAGATCATCCACCACTAGGAAATCGAGTTCTTCTACACGCAAACGTAAGTCGACCCGCTCAAAGAAGCAGCCTGATTATGTAAAGCAGTTCATCACCTGGTTCGTAGCCACGGTGAAGAGCGAGAAAACACACCGCATCTTCGGTTTGTTTTGCTGGCTCATCGCGGCCTTTTTGTTGATCGCATTCACTTCTTACATTTTCACGGGTGACATTGATCATAGCGGCGTACAAAAAGGCTTCCCCGCAGATGATGGAGCAACACAAAATTGGCTGGGCAGAATCGGCAGTTATTTGTCGCACCTATTCATCTTCAGATGGTTCGGTTTAGCCTCTTACATTTTACCGATCATTCTCTTCTTTACAGGCACTAAAATTCTATTCAAAGAAAAAGCACGATTTCGCCTATTTGAAGTCTATCAATACGCCTTCTTAGGACTGATCGTATGTGCGACCATCTTCGGTTTTTTTGGTGATGGACTCGACTTTCCACTTGGTGGCGGAGTTGGAGGCTATATCAGTGGGAGATTGATTTCCTTGCTCGGAAGAATAGGAACCGCTTTACTATTGTTCTTTGGCTTAGGTGCCTTGCTATTGATGATCGCCGATGTGCCATTTAGTGAATTATTAGATGGTTGGCGTTCTAATTTTTCTTCAGAAGAAGACAATAGAAGAAGAACAAGCAGAAAGCTAAGAGGCAGTTCTGTAGAGGCTTTGAAAAGAGAGAACCTCCACGCCAAAACCAAAGAATATGATGAAGAGATCGTTGCGAAAATAGGAGGTGATGAGTTAGAGATCATTAAGCCAAAAGGTTTAGCCAGTAAGAAACCAGCAACGCCTTTAGCCCTGCCAGAATCCGCTGACCCAACATTAGAGGTAGAAGGGAAACAGATACGTTTAGACTTTGAACAAAGGAAAGCAGCGGCATTAGCGAAAGCCAGAAAAGCCAAGGCAAAATCTCAAGATCCTGAAGATTTAGAGTTGGCGATCAATAAGGATACAAGCAATAATATTCCCACTTCCATTCAAGTGGAAAACAAAGAAGAAGGCTTAGCGGTCGGTGAAGAGGAATATGATCCCACCTTAGATCTTTCTGCTTACGAATATCCTACGCTTGATCTGTTAAAGCGTTATGGTAGAGACCTCTATGAAGATGAAACATTAGAGGTGAACAGAGAAGAGCTGGAACGCAATAAGGATCAGATCGTGGAAACACTGTCTAATTACAATATCGCGATCACTCGTATTTCCGCTACGCCGGGTCCTACAGTTACGCTGTACGAGATCATACCTGCTCCGGGTGTTAGGATCAGTAAGATCAGAAACCTAGAAGATGACATTGCCTTGAGCTTAGCGGCTTTGGGTATACGTATCATCGCGCCCATGCCGGGTAAGGGAACGATCGGTATTGAAGTGCCGAATCAGAAAAAGGAAATCGTTTCCTTGCGCTCTATATTGGTTTCCAAGCAATTCAAAAACGCGAAGATGGATCTGCCCGTTGGCTTAGGGAAGACCATCTCTGATGATAATTTCGTTGCCGATCTGGCTAAAATGCCGCATATGTTGATGGCGGGCGCGACAGGTCAGGGTAAATCGGTTTGTTTGAATAGCATACTGATCTCTTTGCTCTACAGCAAGCATCCCGCGGAATTGAAGTTCGTGATGATCGACCCCAAAAAGGTGGAGTTATCTCTTTTCAATATGATAGAGAAACACTTCTTGGCCAAGCTACCGGGCGAAGAGGAGGCGATCGTTACAGATACCAAGAAAGCGATTTTCACGCTGAATGCATTATGTATAGAGATGGATGCTCGATATGATCTGCTGAAGCGAGCGTATGTGCGTAACATCAGAGAGTATAATGCCAAATTCAAGCAGCGTAAACTCAATCCCTTGAAAGGACATCGCTACTTGCCTTATATCGTTTTGGTAGTGGACGAGTTCGCGGATCTGATCATGACAGCAGGTAAGGATGTTGAAATGCCTATTGCCCGCTTGGCGCAGTTGGCTCGGGCCATTGGCATTCACTTGGTGATCGCGACACAGCGTCCTACCGTGAATATCATTACGGGTACCATTAAGGCGAACTTCCCGGTGCGGGTGGCTTTCCGTGTGACCTCTAAAGTGGATTCAAGAACGATACTGGATCAGGGTGGTGCGAATCAGTTGATCGGTAAAGGGGATCTTTTGCTATCTATTGGTAGTGAGTTGGTCCGCCTACAAGGTGCATTCGTGGATACGCCGGAAGTGGCTAATGTGGCAGAGTTCATTGGTCGACAAAAAGGCTATCCGGAAGCCTTTTTATTGCCGGAATATAGAGATGAATCAGAGGATAAAAAGAGTGGCGCATCAGGTGGAGTAGAGTTAGATGACCTATTTGAAGAAGCGGCCAGACTAGTTGTTTCTCACCAAAGTGGATCCACTTCTTTGATACAAAGAAGAATGAAACTAGGCTATAATAGAGCTGGTCGAATTATGGATCAATTGGAGGCCGTGGGTATCGTTGGACCGAATGTGGGAAGCAAAGCGCGCGAGGTATATGTAACGGATCTTTTATCTCTGGAAGAGATGATCATGCAGATCCGAAATAACTAATAATTTTATCTCAAATCTCCTTAAACGTAAGCCTATGTTTTAGGTCTTATTTAGCATAAGCATTTAGCTGATTCACAGTTTGGAGATACGAAGGGTGAAAAAGCTCAACAAAGCGAAAAAAAACTTAAAACATACCTACCATGAAGAAGCTGATTTTATTGGGATTATTGCTATTCTCTGCTGGCAATGTTTTCGCCCAAACAGATTCGGAAGCACAGAGTATCTTAGACCGTGTTACGGATACCTACAATACCATTAGTTCTTTTGAAGCGAGCTTTAGCTTGAACATTCAAAACGCTGATGCGGGAATTGATGAAAACCAAAGCGGACAAATTGCGGTTGAAGGAGAAAAGTATAGAATCTCTACCACTGATATCAATCGCATTTGCGATGGAGAGTCTGTATGGACGCACTTTGTGGAAGAAGAAGAAGTACAGATCAACGAATATGATCCAGATGACTCTGAATTATCTCCTGTGCGTTTATTGAATATTTACAAGGAGGACTTCACGGCTTCTTTGAATACGTATGAAGAGCAAGATGGTTATCGCTATGCGATCATCGACCTGAAGCCGAATGATATCAGTATGCCTTATTTTAAGGTGCGCTTGTTTGTGAATCAGGATAATAACCTATTGACCAAAGCGGTCATCTTTGAGAAGAATAGTACGCGTTATACCTATTCCTTAACAGACTATAAGCGCAATGCTCGTTTCAATGAAAGTACTTTTGCTTTTGATGAGGCAGCAGCTGAAGATGCGGATATCGAGATCATAGATTTGAGGTAAGTGCCTTGATTTCAGACGAATAAAAAATCTTATCCACGGTTTCTTCCGTGCCTCTGAGCTTATGCTCACACCATTTGATCAGCTCTGCGGCACGAGCTACTTGATCGCTCATTTGATCAATGCCGATTTCACCTGCCTCCATTTTTTGAACGATATCGTCCAATTCTGTGAGGGCGGTACTATAAGTCAAAGTGTTTTGTTCCTTCATATTTATGTAATGTCATTTTTATCATTCTAAGAAATCCGCATCTACGTCCAAACTGTTGGTCATAAGTTGCTGCATACAATCCGCTATTGTACTTCCTTCGAATAAAACACTGTACAGTGCTTCTACGATCGGTAATTCTAAATTATAGTTGATCGCCAGACCCTTGGCGATCCGAACGGTATTATAGCCCTCTACAACCTCTTCCATAGTATCTAAGACCTGACTCACGCTTTCTCCTTCCGCTAAGCGTCTCCCAAGGGTGTAGTTTCTTGATAGCGGACTACTACAGGTAGCCACCAGGTCCCCAACACCGGCAATGCCTAAGAAAGACCTATGGCTAGCACCTAAACAACGTCCTATTTTGATCATTTCTCCCAAGCCGCGGCTGATCAGCATAGCTTTGGTGTTTTCTCCCAAGCCTAAGCCACCGATGATCCCACTGGAAATGGCCATGATGTTTTTCAAAACACCAGATAATTCCACGCCTGCCATATCATAACTGCTGTAGACCCGGAATCTCGGACTTCTCAATGCGGTTTTCCCTCTTTCGATCACTTCATTAAAACGACTGGATACTACTGTTGCGGCAGGTTGCCCTTTAGCGATCTCTCTAGCTAAGTTGGGACCACTGATACAACCGATTTTAATGACCATGCTTTCCTCCTGGATGATGTCGGTCATTTTTCTGATGTAGCGTTTTTTTACAGGCTGACCCGCTATGAGATCTTTCCCATCGGGCATAGTGACATTTAGCCCTTTAGTGCCGTGTATGAGAATGTGATTGGGCTTTAGGAAGGGAGCAGCCTGTCGCATCATATTCCGAAAGCCTTTTGAGGAAACGATCGGAAAGATGAGTTCGGCCCTTTCACAGACTTCCTGAAGATCCATGGTAGGGGTGATCTTGGTATTGATTTTTTGACCTTTATGTTCTCCGGCCTTATAATTGGCCATTACCTCCTCCCTGCGCATATACACCAGTACCTCACCGTTTTCCGCTAGAATATTAGCGATGGCAGTACCAAAACTTCCTGAGCCGATTACACCGTATGTGGGCATTATTCTTTAATTGAACTTAAGTTAAGGGCTTAAATCAGATGTAAGACTGTAGATCATAGCCTTTCAAACGATTGTGGTAGTAGAACAATAGATTCATGTCCTCACTGCTAATGTCACCACTATCTGTTTTCACAAGCGGGTGTTTCGCATGATATACGCCTAAATTATAAATGCCGTGTTGGATCAAGCGGTCAATATCTCCATGCATATGGTTGGCCAATTGAACTTCACCATTCGCCGCCATCACTTTTAAAGCATCTCTCAATCGCTCAACTACCTGTGCGAATTGTGCATAGGGGATTTTGCGCTCGTCCTCGGGCAATCTCAATACCCCGTATTGATCCAAACGTCTGTGTTTTCGGAATAAGAGATTGAAAGCGGTATAAGCCACCAAATGACTACTCAATACGGTATTTTTCTTGTAAAAAGCATCAATGATCCTTTCCGACAATAATTTGGTGTATTCACTATCCCTTTGAAGGTCGGTTTTGAATTCACCATTGGTTTTGAAGTAGTTACTAATGTCGATCGTATTGCCATTGCGGTCAATGCTATTACCGGCCAGATCCACTTTATTACCGAACACATCCATAGGATCACCAAGAGATAAGAAAATCTCACTTTTCGCTCCTACGAACTTCTGCATGAACTGAAGTACAGCCTTTCTACTCGGAAAGATCTCTTTATCTATATAGTATTTATCCTTGCCCTGTTTCTCTAAAAACTGGTGAATTAAGCCACCTGCTTCCAAAACAAAGTGATAATTGATGACCATAGGAACCACATAAATGCGATTGTTTTCCGCATTCGGGTTCGTCAATTGTCTGCCGTTGGGGTGGGTGAAACACTCTCTTTGTGCGTCAATGGCCGTACTGAGCAAGCCCAACTTCAAGCGTTTCTCCAATTGTCCGTCACGCGCTCGCGTACCCCCGGGGAAGAATAAGCTATGGCAACCATCTCTCAGCGTCATTCTACTGTACATCTTCAAGGTTTCGATATACAGTCGGTTTTTCTTTCTACGATCCACGCGATAAGCCCCCAATCCATTCATGAAGTACTTAAAAAACTGACCATTAAAAAGATTGAGACCCGCACCGTACAAAAAGGCAGGTAAACCCAATTGGTGCAAGGTCCAGCCAATAAGCACAGAGTCCAGATTACTAAAGTGTGTTGGCGTTAATAAGATGGTTCCTTTTTGGCTAAGCTCCCTAACGTGTTCCATCGGGCCGGTTAGCTTGATCCGATCCCGGATCCCGAATTTGCCACTCCAGAACCGTTTGGTATTCGCCGCGTTCAGAAAACGGTTAAAGCCCATCGGTAAAACCTTAGAGGCGAAGCGATAGGTCTTTGGATTGAAGTTACCTGCGATTTCATGTGCATACCTGCTAATGATCGAACTGAGCATTTCCGCATCCGCTTCCAGTACTTCTCCGTTCGCGTTTTGCAGTGAGCTTTTTACCAAGCGTTCGTTCATGCTCTTCCAGAATTTTTTATCATCAGGGGGGTCCACTTTATAGGGGTCGTGCTTGATGCGAATGCGCTCTAAATACAAAGCCTGAGCGATCTGATCGTGCAGTTTTTGAGGTGTGCCCGACATTAAATGTGCCTGCTCAATGGAACGTTCGATCAGCTTAGGGACAAAAGTATCTCTGGATTTTCCCAATCTATAGATGGGCCAATCTTTCAAATCTTCTAATACAGGTACGAAATGCCCATGTTCATCTCGTTCATGAGATAAAGTATAAGCAAGTTCTTCGGTTTTTGACTGTATCGTTTCCATAATGATCCCTAAACTAGCAAATGGTATTTTGCTTGAATATACCTACAATTTTGTAAATGATTGCCAAATTTGTGTATGTTACTTAGCATAAAGGCTATAGTCTGATTTATTAAAGAAGTTTTAACAAATTCGCCATGACAAAATCCATTTTAATGCTCATTTCTATGGGCTTTTTGATACTTATCACACTAGTAGCTTGTAATCGAGAGCAATCTCAATCTAAGAGTAGTACTACAACTGGAAACGAAAAAGTATCAGCGCAAAATACAGAAGCAAGCACCGAGAAAGCGGCTACAGATGAACGCCATGTTAAAGGAGCTGAGCTGCCCAAGTTGGTCACCATAGGCGAAGGAGGCGGTTTTAGCGGTGCGGTCACCAGTTTCATTACTCAGCGCAATGGCACAGTTACCCGCCATAATACCTACAACAATTCAAAAGTGCTGCTCCATAACTTAGAATTGGATGTGTTGAATCAGCTCTATGATGATCTGGCCGAACTGGATCTTCCTAATGCGAAATTCAGCTATCCGGGCAATATGTACAAATTCATCACCATGGAAATGGAAGATGGTACGAAACATAGTGTCAAATGGGGTAACCCTTCTAAAATGCCACCCGCCAAATACATGAATTTTTACAGCAAGTACATGGGCATCTTTAATACGCCTGTTGAGAAGTAAGCAGTAAGAAGGAAGTAGGGTGCATACCCGCAATACAAGGCTGATAAGCCTTCGTTGGAAAATAGGATAGAGCAAATTCATGAATTTGCTCTAAGGCAATATCGGGGTCTAAATAAGATCTCAGCCTTCCACTGCGGGTACCGGGCTATCCATTAAATTCGGCAGCCCCAATAGCTTTTCACTGGCAGGCTTACAAATGGCTACCTCTGGGCCGCCTTTGTAAGCCGCCGTTCAATAGCTATTGGGGCTACCTCATACCATTCCTATCCCTTGCACGGGTCCTGATTTTGAATTTAGGAATTTTGAATGAATGCTTAGTCAATATTTAGCCTTATAGCTATCATTCATGCAGGCCTCCCAATCTGCTTTGTAAAACTCATCAATGGACTTTAAGGTCGATTCTGGAATGAGCGGTGTATGTTTGTTTTTTGATGAAGTGTATTTAGCAGAATAAAGCGTGTAATAACGGATCAGATCCTTACGCCAACGATCCAGTCTGTACTTCAATAAAGCGACTCCTTTTTCGGGCTTATCTAATCGTTTTAAATCGTATTTCCGCATGCTTCTGGCCAAAGCGAGTAACTGTGCATCCGTATAAGAAACATGCACCTTTTGAGATGATATTGCCGACCAGTCCACTTTTGCCCCAATGATATCCGCGAATTGCTGAATGAAGATTTTAGGTTGCCTTTTAAAGTCGTCATAAAACAAAACGATCGGCTCTTTTTCAAAATGCGCTTTTAGGTATTCCATTCGAGCTTGAAAGAAGAGCGCGTCTCTTGAAAATAAAGACGCTGAACCGGTCAAAGAGAAAAAAGCATCGAAATCATAACCCTTACCATTTTTTAAGTGCCGCTTGAACTGAGAGCGCAGCCAGTCAGACTGTTTCCTGAGAACGATGATCGGTATGCTTTGTGGATAGCGAGCGGAAAAGGCAGTGAGCTCTCTTTCAAATTGCTCGTTCAAGTTCAGCTCATAGGAGAGGAGGCAAGATTGATGCTTAGCAGTATCATATAAGCTATCGAATTGGTGGTAGTCTTTTTTATGTATGTACTGAATGTTTTTAAAATGGGGGAATACTTCATCTTGTAAGTAGGTGGTAGCGGTGCGTTCAATACCTATATGGAAAAATAGACTATGCCCCATCTCTGTTATTTTTATCGCGAAATTAAGATAAGAACTTCCTTACCTTTGCGGCTCTAAAATAAAGCAAATGATAGTAGAACAATCAAAAGTAGTCGGTGTATCCTACATTTTAATGGAGAATGCGCAAAACGGCAACTTGATAGAAGAAATACCAACAGATGCGCCCTTTCACTTTTTATTTGGCTCAGGTCGCTTATTAGAGCGATTTGAAGCAAATCTGAAAGGCTTAAAGACCGGAGACAGTTTCGCGTTCACTTTGAATGAAGAGGAGGGCTACGGAAAGATACGCCCTGAATTGGTGGTGCCGCTTCCATTAAATATGTTCATGGTGGATGGCAACTTGATCGAGCAGGAACTTTTCATTGGCAATGTTTTGTCCGTGGAGGATGAAAATGGAAATATTCTAGATGGAGAGATCAAAGCGATCGAAGCAGAACAGGTGATCATGGATTTCAACCACCCCTTAGCAGGTAAAGGATTGTTTTTCAAGGGTAAGGTGGAAGAGGTGAGAGCAGCAACAGAGACGGAGATCGCACATGGTCATGTTCATCAAGACGGGCATGATTGTGGGCATCACCATCATTAAAATCCTATACACGCTCTAAGTAAGGCTCAGTTTTGCTGAGCAGCAGCGTGTTGCTGACATAAAGTATCTAAACGTTGTTGCTCAATACCCGACATGAATTTGTTGAAGTAGTAGTCATTAAAGACGCCATTATCGCCGATATTGTCTCTTAATGCGTAGAGTCTGGCTAAGCCCTCGACACCATACTTCATATACAAGCCTTCTTTTAAACAGTCGCAATAAGAGCCCACATTTTCGTCTTCCATTTTTTTGTACAGTGCTCTGATGCATGCATCCAGCGCATCTTCTTTATAGATCAGAATTTGTTCGGCGGTGGGTCTTTCAAGCAGTAGGGTGTTTTTCTTGGGGTTGTCTGGTACATAGAGCACTTCAAAGTGATCGCCGCTTCGGATCGGCAAACCTAGACCACTGGTGAAATCTCCGCTGGTATGCGCTTTAGCGGTAGTATTGCCTGTATGTACTTCATCATGGATGTTAAAGGTGTAGGAAACACTGGGTCCTGTTTTTGTTACTAAGGCGGTTGTGATGATGCCTCCGCGCTCAATGCTGCGCATGATCTGTATGGCATTGGCGGTAACATAGATGGTGATGGCGATGATCGTTCCGATGAATAGGAAACCGAACAGGACGCCATAGTTCTGCATACGATCCAAGCGTTTTTTCTTTTTGCCGGTTTTACTGGTAGAATAATCACTATGACTGAATTCGTATTCTAATTCGGTACCGTCTTTGATGAGTTCAACACGGAGTTCGCAAAGCTCATCATCTATGAAAAAGGGATAGACTTTTTTGGGTTCTTCTTTATTGATGACCAAGGTTTCATCAAACATAATGAGATCGTTGACCCGCAGGACGATGCGACCGCTTTCCTGTAGGTGCGCTATTTGAACTTTGTGTTGCTTTAGTTGTCCGTAATAGGTCCAATCTCTTCTGAACATCGGGGTACTTGGTGGTGAACGAATATGTTTGCTATATGCCGCGCAAGGGATAGCAGTGGTAATGAAGCCGATG
>JAHDGT010000020.1:0-8860 GCA_020631675.1 Bacteroidota bacterium | reverse complement strand
TACATGTTACAATTATAGGAAAATGATCGACAATAACAAGGCACTTACTTATCAACGTCCATCAGACGATATCGTTCGAGTGGTGGAGGGGGCTTTTTCACCAAGCTTGAAAATAGGACCGGGTGATAAACATTTGGTGTATTTGGAACAGCCTTCGCTGCCTGGCATCAGTGCTTTGGCTAAAGCGGAATTGAAGTTGGCGGGTTTGGTATTACATCCGGATCTTTTTTCCGTGCGGAAGCATTTTTTCTTTACAGGCATGCAACATGCCACTTTGGAGGATCCAGCTCCTAAGCCCATTGCCGGATTGCCTGATAATGCTCGGATCTCTGATTTTGTTTTCTCGCCTAATGGTGAGTGTGCTGCTTTTACCATAACGACTGAAGCCGGTGTTTTTTTATGGTTATATGAGGCTGAAAAAGCATCGGTCAGACCTTTATTCGGTCAACGATTGAATAGGGTTTTTGGTGGTGCTTCATTCAGGTGGCTGAGTGATTCTAAGCGTTTGTTGGTTTTGGCGGTTCCGGAAGATATAGGGGAAGCTCCCAAACGACCTGCGGTACCGCTTGGACCTATTGTACAAGAAGGGGATGGTGGTCAGGCGGCAGCGAACAGGACTTTCCAGCATTTGTTGAAGACGCCCCATGATGCTGCGCTTTTCGACTATTATGCGGAGTCGGAATTATGGCGGATAGATTTAAAGGGGCAGGCTGAAAAATTGGGAATAAAAGACAAGATCATAGGTTTGTCGCCTTCTCCGGATGCGCGTTACTTTTTGATGCGGACTTTAGAACGACCTTATTCCTATGTGGTGCAATACAATCGTTTTCCGCAAAGGTTAAAGGTGTATGAAACGGATTCAGGAGCGTTCGTAAAAGAAATAGCGGCATTGCCTTTAGCCGAGAATATACCATTGATGTATGGCTCTACGCGTAAAGGGGTGCGAGGCATCACTTGGCGAGCGGATGCGCCTGCGAGTTTGTATTTCGCAGAGGCTTTAGATGAAGGAGATGCGTCGAAAGAGGTGGCTTTTAGAGATGAGATCTTTGATTGGTTAGCTCCATTTGACGAACCCAAGCGTAGTGTATTCAAAACGCGGCTTCGATTTGCTGGCATGACTTGGTGTTCTGATGAGATCGCGATCTATCAGCAGTGGCGTTGGAAAGATCGCAAAGTGCAGTTGTACGCTTTCTCGCCTGCTGATCCAAAACAAGAACATCGTTTGCTTTTTGATCTGAATTGGGAGGATGTCTATAATGACCCGGGATCATTTTGCATGGAGATCAATGAATATGGACGTTCGATCATAAGAACTTCTGTAGATGGTGCTTCCTTCTTTTTGAAAGGAGCGGGTGCTTCTCCAGAAGGTAGCCGTCCATTTTTAGATCGCTATGATATCGCTACAGGGGAAACAGAACGTTTGTGGCGTTCTGAGGCTCCATATTTCGATCAATTGGCACATATCACTAAATCGGATGAATCGAAATTAGTATTACTAAGGCAGTCTGTGGAGCAAAATCCGAATTTCCATTTGTACGATTTGAAGAGTGGGGATATGACCGCTTTGACGCATTATCCGCATCCGCATCCTCAGTTGAATGGCTTGACGAGGGAGAAAATCAAATACACAAGACAAGATGGGGTTCAATTGAGTGGTAATTTGTATTTACCTCCTGGCTATGATAAAGAGAAAGATGGTTCTTTACCCTTATTGATGTGGGCCTATCCGCAAGAGTTCAAGAGTGCGGATCATGCTGGGCAACGCAAAGATTCACCTTATCAGTTCGTAGGCATTGGTCCGAGTTCTCATTTATTGATGTTATTAGCGGGTTATGCGATTTTAGATGATCCTAAGATGCCGATCATAGGGGAAGGAGAGGAGGAACCGAATGATCTATTCATTGAACAATTGATCGCTAATGCGGAGGCGGCGATCGGTCATTTAGTGGAAGACGGAATCGCTGATCAAAAGCGTATTGCTATTGGTGGGCATTCCTATGGTGCTTTCATGACGGCTAATTTATTAGCACATACGGATCTGTTCGCTGCTGGTATTGCTCGTTCCGGTGCATATAATAGAACCTTGACCCCATTTGGTTTTCAGATGGAAGAGCGTACGCTTTGGCAGGCACCGAAGATATACTCTAGAATGTCGCCCTTTATGCATGCGGATCAAATGAAAACACCGCTCTTATTGATCCATGGGGCGGATGACAGCAATAGTGGTACTTACCCTATGCAGAGTGAACGCTTTTTTAATGCACTGACCGGACATGGTGCGACTGTACGCTTAGTGATGTTACCCAAGGAGGGGCATGGGTATTTAGCTAAAGAATCTGTTATGCATGTGCACTGGGAAATGAACAGCTGGTTGGACAAGCATGTGAAGGATTTACCAATGGTTGAACAAAAAGAACAGTAATAGGTAGATCCACAGCACATCTACAAAATGCCAGTACAAGGCTATTAATTCTAAGGATCTCTGGTTGGATTTTTCTGAAAAATAAACAAGGTCGTTCACACTTCCTTTAAGTTTAGTGATGGCTTTAAAAAACACCCAAGCTAAAATGAGTACGCCTACTATAACGTGTAAAGCGTGTAGTCCGGAAATGAGATAGAGATAAGAGCCATCTGGTTTACCGCCTACATAAATGCCTCGTTCGTACAGGTATTGCCAACCGATGACTTGGAAAACGATGAAAAGTATACTTAGAGATAATGTTGCTCCAAGCATTTTGACCAGCGTTTGTGTTGCATTGTCTTTAAATGCGATCACCGCTTTGTGAATGGTGAAGCTGCTAAGCCCCAGTAATAAAGCACTTAATAAAAAACTACGAGGGAAACGGAATTGTGTCCATGTCCATGTGGTCTTGGAGGCCATGTAAGAGACAGTCAGACACAAGAATAAAACAGTAATGCCCGCTAAGGTCAAGTACATCATGATCTTAGCGGGCTCTAATTGATACATGGCGGGTTCGCCAGGTCTTAATATCGTCTTGTCTTGTTTGTTATTTGCCATACCGAATCAACAAGATAATACTGATTTTGTTGATTCTGATTCACAGACAAATCAATTAAACTACCTCGATTATTTCAGTCTACGCATGCGTTGCTGAGTGAAAAAGGATTTATCAATACGAGTGTCGAATTGAATATCGAGATACTCGATAACGGTCATGCTTTTAGCACCTTCAGCACCACTGACTTCAAGTCGGGTAGGGAGTTTACGTCCGCCGATCATTTTCACGTCTTTTCCGACGATCATGTTAACTAAGAATCCATCTTCGTCGTAAAATTCACTCTTCAACTCGATGAAATCTTTTTTGTCGATCCACATACGAACTTTACTCCATACTACATTAGCGTCTTCTTTAGGTAGCAGTTCTACAACATAGCACTCTAGTCCTTCGAAAAGGATAGGTTCTTTGTTCTTCTCTTCTTCAGAGAGAATAGGAACCGACATAAGATTGCCTTTGTCGTCATGACTATAACCCTCGATTTCAGCACCTGAATCAGGGTTCATCTCTTCGTTAAGTTCTGTTATGGTGATAAAGCGGTGTTCAAAATCATTAACGAGAGAAGATTGTCTAACCAAGTCGTCATTCGTTAGATCAGAACCCATCCAAGCTTGGCCCATCATACTGGGTGGGAATTTAACTACCCGCTCGATATTGGGCTGCCAATTCCACATATTGTCATATAACTTTAAGTAGGAGATGCCTTGCTCACGTGCAGGAGAAGTGATCAAGATCATGGCGTGGTCATCGCCATAGCTCCAGCTTTTCATTTCCATCTCTCGCTCCCAATCCGGGCGAACGATGGTCATACGCATGGTGGATTCGCTTGATGTTCTACCTCGTAATTTTTCTTCAGCTTTGCGAACGACAGCTGTAGGGTCGGTAAGATTTTGAGCGATGATGTCGGTGAGCGATGCACCGATAAGGATAAGAAACGCAGCTAAATAAATCCGTCTCATTTGATATGTGGTAAGGAGGTAGTTTAAAGTTATTTTCTCGACCTGACCCCTAAGTCATTGATTCTGAATACTTCAGCTTTTTTTCGCCCCGTACTTTTCAAGTACGAAACTCAAAAAGAGCTTCGTCTTCAAAACCAAGCACTTAGGCGCGGTTCAGATGAAAAACTTTAAACTACCTCAAGTTAAAAAGGGACAAGGTGAAAAAATGATGTTTTAAAAGGCATCTTTACCTTAACAACATACAGACCCTATGAAAAGGTCAAAAAGATTACGACAATAAAAATGCCAATCCTGTATTACTTTCAAAAAATCTTCGTGTAAGTGATGTGAAATGAGTTGGCACTATTTATGACCTCAAAAGCCTGTTCCAGTTGCGACTATGCTTTGTATATTCGCAGCCTATTTTGAAATTAAGTATCCCAGACCCAATTAGATATGAAAGTGATGAAATTCGGCGGTAGTTCTGTTAAAGCCGCGGATAGAATAACACAGGTTAAAGATATAGTTGCCAGCAGCTTAGAATCGACTTCAAGATTGGTCGTTGTTGTTTCCGCATTAGGGGGCGTGACAGACCATTTGTTGAATACTGCGAAAAAGGCAGCCTCGGGCGATGAAAGTTACAAAGAGGAGATCGATGAGTTGTACTATCGCCACAGAAGCACTGCGGAGGAATTGTTAAAAGGAGATGCTAAGAAAGCTTTTAACAACTATTTAAAGGAGAAGAATACCAATTTGAGCAATGTGCTTCAAGGTATTTATTTGACCCACGAAGTATCGCCGAGACTTTATGATTTCGTTGCCAGTTATGGTGAGGTCATGTCTTCTTTCTTGATCGCCAGCTATATGAAGCAAGAGTTGAAGGAGGTGGCGCATGCGGACTCTAGAAAGCTCATTAGAACCAATAGTAACTTTATGAATGCTAAGGTGGATTTTGAGATCACCAACCAGCAAATAGCTGATGAGCTGGCCACTGTTTCTGGTGTTACTGTTATGGGAGGTTTTGTGTCGAGTAACGAGGAAGGTGTTACGACCACATTAGGACGTGGAGGTTCAGATTATACCGCAGCGATCGTTGCCGCGGCTTTAGGAGCGGAGGAGATCGAGATATGGACGGATGTGGATGGCGTGATGACGACGGATCCCAGAAAAGTGAAAAAAGCATTTTCCATACCAAATATGACCTTTGCGGAGGCGATGGAGATGTCTCATTTTGGTGCTAAAGTATTGCACCCGCCTACGGTGCAGCCTGCTTTGAGAGCGGGTATACCCATTCGGATCAGAAATACATTCAACCCCTCATTTCCGGGAACGCTTATAGGTGGCCCTGTTATTTCTAAAGATAGTGCGCCCGTAAAAGGCGTAGCGAGTATTAATGAAATCGCTTTGCTGAATATTCAGGGTAGTGGTTTGTATGGCGTAACTGGTTTCGCTGGAAGATTATTTACGGCTTTAGCGCAGCATCGGGTGAACATCATTTTGATCACGCAGGCCTCTTCTGAGCATTCCATCTGTTTCGCTGTGGATCCCAAGCAAGCAGAAGCTGCTAAATCTGCTATAGAAGAAGCTTTTCAGTTTGAATTGAAGGCAGGGACGATTGATGAGGTAAGTATAGAAAGGGATCTTTCAGTTGTTGCTATCATTGGTTCACAAATGAAGAACGCCATTGGTGTGAGTGGCACGGCTTTCCAAGCATTAGCGAGAAACGGTATAAATATTCGAGCAATAGCGCAAGGGTCTTCTGAGTTGAATATCTCCGCGGTAGTTGGTAAAAGTGATGCTTCAAGAGCGATGCGTGCTTTGCACGATGCCTTTTTCTTGAGTGACAGAAGAAGCATTCACGTTTTCTTATTAGGAACAGGATTGATCGGGTCGACATTATTGGAGCAGATCAAACAGCAGGGGGCTTTCTTGAGTGACCACAAATCACTAGAAGTGAATTTGATGGGTGTTAGTAATTCCAGAAAGATGCTGATTCAAGAAGGGGGTATTGCTCTTGACAATTGGACAGATGCTTTAGATGCGGAAGGGGTGAAGGCGGACTTAGGTGGATTTATTGATAAGATGAAAGCCATGAATTTGCCGAATACGGTTTTTGTGGATTGTACAGCGAGTGCTGCTCCGATATCTCACTATAAGGATGTTTTAGCTGCGAGTATCTCTATTTCTGCTGCTAATAAAATCGCGAATAGTAGTGCTTTAGCGGATTATGAAGCCTATCAGCAAATCATTAAAAGAACAGGTGCGAGCTTTGGCTATGAGACGAATGTCGGCGCAGGCTTACCTGTACTCAGCACATTAAAAGATCTGTTACAAAGTGGTGATCAGATTTTAAAGATCGAAGCGGTGCTTTCGGGTTCTTTGTCTTATATCTTCAATGATTTCAATGGGGAGCGTCCATTTAGTGAGATTGTAAAAGAAGCGCAAGAAAAAGGATTTACCGAGCCAGATCCTAGAGATGATCTTAGTGGTAAAGATGTAGCGCGTAAGGTATTGATCTTATCAAGAGAGATTGGTAAACCCTTAGAATTCGAGGATATTGAAATTGAGAATATTTTACCGGAAAGCTGTTTGAATGCGAAGACGGTACCTGCTTTCTATCATGCTTTAGCGGCCAATGATGCACAATTCACTGAGATGCAGCAAAAAGCAGCTCAGTCAGGAAAAGTGCTTCGTTTCTTAGCGACCATTACTCCGGATAAATCCAGTGTTAGTTTGAAAGCGGTATCCTCCGATGATCCTTTCTATGGCTTATCGGGTAGTGATAATATGATCGTGTTCACCACAGCGAGATATAAGGAGCGACCATTGGTTGTAAAAGGTCCAGGTGCAGGTGCGGATGTGACGGCGGCAGGAGTGTTCGCTGAATTGATCTCAATGGTAAATTAGAGTAGCATGAAAATGGTTACAGCTTTTGCTCCAGCCAGTGTAGCTAATTTAAACTGTGGTTTCGATGTACTAGGTTTGGCTATTGAAGCTCCTGGTGACAATGTCAGTGTGTCTTTTAATGACACTGGTCTAAGTCGTATCGTTGAGATCACAGGAGATGAAGGTCGTTTACCTTATGAGGTGGCGGCTAATACTGCTGGTAAGGCGATTTTGGATATGTGTAGGCATTTGGGAGAGAAGAGAGGCATAGACATCCGAATTCATAAGAATATGCCTTTTGGTAGTGGTTTGGGTTCGAGTGCCGCAAGTGCTGTGGCTGCTGTAGTCGCTTTGAATGGACTATTGGGTTCTCCTTTGAGCAAGATGGAATTGCTTCCCTTTGCGATGGCGGGAGAAGCAGTTGCCAGCGGAGCACTACATGCCGATAATGTTGGTCCCTCTTTATTAGGCGGTATTGTTCTGATCAGTGGTTATCAGCCTTTAGATGTGAATGTTTTACCTGCGCCGGATGATTTATACATCAGTGTAGTTAAGCCTGATGTTGAGATTTTGACGCAGGAGGCACGGAATATTCTCCCTAAGGAGGTTAGTATGAAAGCGGCTATTAAGCAGAGTGGGAATTTGGCGGGATTGGTCAGAGGATTATATGAATCGGATTATGCAGCCATTGGGCGTTCCATGATAGATGTACTAGCGGAGCCTTATCGTGCGCCTTTGATTCCTCATTTCGATGAAATGCGGGATTTGGCTTTTAAAGCTGGTGTGACCAGCTTCGGGATTTCCGGAAGCGGCCCAACTGTTTTCGCCTTTAGTAAAGGGGAGGAAAAAGCCAGTTTAATGCTTGAAAGCTTAAGGGAATACTTATTGGCTCAAGGTATTTCAAGTATACAGTTCGTGTCTAAAGTAAATACAAAAGGGGCAGTGCTTTGTTAAATAAGCACTGCCCCTTTTCGTGTTGAGCAAGTAGAAGAAAACGGATACTTAAATCATCTGTTTACGAATGAAACTGCCAATATCGTCTTTGATCTGGCGTATCATCGCTTCAGCAGTATTTTGCGCATTGCTTTCTGCATAAATGCGAATAATAGGTTCTGTATTGCTTTCTCTTAGATGCACCCAATCTCCGTGGTCGAATTCAATGTATACCCCATCAACAGTACTGATCGGACGATCGTTGTACTTGTCTTGTATGTAGGTGAATAGTGCTTTGGTGTCAAGGTCTTCTGGTAGTTCGATTTTGTTTTTTGAAAGGGTATAGTCTGGGTACTGTGCTCTTAATAAAGAACAAGATTTGCCCGACTTTGCCATATGACTTAAAAATAAGGCGATACCCGCCAAAGCGTCTCTACCATAGTGGAGGTCAGGAACGATGATTCCGCCATTTCCTTCACCACCGATAACAGCACCGGTTTCTTTCATTTTAAGTACTACATTCACCTCTCCAACCGCTGAGGCAGCATACTGGCAGCCCGCTTTTTCGGTCAATTCTTGCAAGGCTTTGGTAGAGCTCATATTGCTGACAGTTGGTCCCTTCTTTTGGCTCAACACATAATCAGCGATGGCTACTAAGGTATATTCCTCTCCGAACATACTACCATCTTGGCAGATCAGAGCGAGACGATCCACATCAGGGTCAACGACGATACCTAAATCACAATCGTTGCGAACTACTTCATTGGCAGTTGTAGCCAAGTGTTTAGGTAAGGGTTCAGGGTTATGGTTGAATCTGCCGTTCGCCTCCCCATTAACAGTTATCACTTCGCTCACGCCTAAGGCCTCTAATAATGGAGGAATGCTAATGCTACCAACAGAATTGATCCCGTCTACGAGTATTCGGTAGTTTTTAGACTTAATGGCATCTACATCCACTAAGTCCATTTCAAGTATTTTCTGGATGTGATAATCTAGGTAACCATCTTTCTTTTCATAACTTCCTAAACGCTCTACATCTACGAAATTGAAGCTACGGTCTTGAACCGTTTTTAAGATACCCTCGCC
>JAHDGT010000500.1 GCA_020631675.1 Bacteroidota bacterium | reverse complement strand
TTGCGTGAGGCGATGCTTGAGAACCGCTTGAAGCGTTTTCATGGAGGGTAAGGAATCGACTTTCGCGGGGCATGCGATGTGGCATTATATATCGCAGACGCATGGCGAATCGGCGATCGCGAACCTCTTGTACATTACGCGGGTGAACCGAAGCATGGAAAGTGGTTTTGTGTTCGTGTTGGGAGATAATGTGAAGGAGACCATTGATGCTTTTAACGACTATTATTCGACCCTTTTTGCTGCGGAGAGTGATGATAAACTAATGCCTCCGGACAGCATGGTGGTGATGAAGAGCAAGAAGCAGAACCGACGTAAGATCGATCATACGAATGTGAAGCTGAGTCCGGATGGTAAGCGCATGATCTATTCTACCAATGAGATCGGTAGGCAGAAGGTGACGCTCTATGATCTGGAGACGGGCGACAAGAAGAATTTGCTGCGCAATGGCTATAAGACTCGCAGCTTGCCTACGGACGACAACTACCCCTTGGTGGCTTGGGATCAGAAGAGCAAGCGAGTGGCGATGATCTATGAGAAGCGGGATAAGATCTACCTACGCATTACGGATCTGGAGGCGGATGAGATGCAGGAGCGCGAGATCGTGAAATTCCAGCAGGTGCTGGATGTGGATTTTATGAGTGACCCTCGTAAGCTGGTGTTGAGTGCGGTGAAGAACGGTAGGTCGGATCTGTATATGTACTATGCGCCCAATACTAAAGTGACGGGCTTGACCAAGGATGTATATGATGACCTGAACCCCCGCTATGTGAAAACGGAGGACTATGAGGGCATCTTATTCGCTTCGAACAGGAAGACGGATACGCTGCGCCAAGAGCTGTCGGATACGATCATGCCAGCACCTACTTTCGACATCTTTTTCTACGACCTACAAAGTAGCAGTCCGAGTGAACTGGTACGGGTAACCAACACCCCATTGGCAGACGAACACAGTCCGATGCCCTATGATGATGGGCATGTGGCTTTTGTGAGCGATGTGAATGGTATTCACAATATGCACGCCGCCTTTTTTGACAGTGTGTTCGTACGAACGGATGTGCGTGCTTATTTCATGGACTCTTTTGTATTGAACCCCAATTACGATTTAAAGAAATACGAGCAGCAAGGCTTGATCGATACGATCATTTACCAAGACTTGTATAAAACCGTTGCTTATAGTTTCCCGGTATCCAATTTCCAGCGCAATATGCTCATAGGAGATGTTGCCGCAGCAGGTGGGAAACAAGTACAGGTGTTCAAAAAAGACAATCGCTACCAATTCTATTTTGATGAGGTGGAAGCGGATCCCCGTGGGTTGGACCTACAGCTGACCAATACGGCTTATCGCGACCGCATGGAAGTGATGGACAAAGCCGCAAAGACAGAAAGAAGCAATAGTAAGCGTCGCCCCAGCTTTCGTAAAAAGGGCAAGCCGCGTTTGTCGCCTCCCGTAACACCTGAAGAAGGGGGCGAAAATGATAGTGGACAATTGCCTACAGGATCGAATTCCTCTACAAGCAATAGTGCCGAGCTTGATAAAGCCGAAGAAGTGCAGCCCCTAGCAGAGGAAGAGCAGAAGGAAGAAGAACCAGAAATAGATATTGAAAACTACTTTTTCCAGAGCGAGTTCGATGAAGAAGAGCCAGCGTCCAGCTCTCCATCTACTAGTAAAACAAGTACAGGTGCGAAGACCGCAAGCGGGAGCACTTCGACTGATGCTGCTTCTGACTCTCCGCAGGTGAACGTGAAAGTCAGTCCGGCTAAGAAAGCCGAAGAAAAAGAAAAAAAGCCGCTTTTTCAACGTACGAAAGTGCGTAATTATTTATTGCAGTTCAGCATAGATGAGGTAGTGAGTCAGTTAGACAACTCCATCATTTTCACCCCTTATGAGTCTTTCGATCTAAGTGCGGGCAATGCCTTCGGCAGTCCGGATCTGAATGCCCTCATTCGCATAGGTGCTGTTGATCTGATGGAGAATTATAGGGTGATCGGTGGTTTCCGTTTACCTGTAGCTTTAGGCGGCTCGGAATACTTTTTAGAGTACCAAGCCATGAAAAAACGCTTGGATAAAAAGCTGCTCTTTTATCGTAGGAGTTCTATTGAGAATTTCACTGAGACAGAGGGCTTGGGCTTACCGCTTAACTATGACCCCCTCGCCCGCAACATCACCACGCTCACTCAACTGAGCCTGATCTACCCCTTAGATGTGTTCCGTAGCTTCAGATTGCACTTCGGCTATCGTGCCGACCGTCAGAATGTATTGGCTACTACTGAAGGACTTTTAGATGTTCCGGCTCAACAGAACAATTGGCTCAATACCAAGTTCGAGTATGTGTTCGACAATACCATTGATGTCGCACTGAACATCAAGCAGGGCACGCGCTATAAGGTATATGCCGAGTTCCACAAGGCCTTTGACGGACAGGTAACTGACCGACAGATCAATTTTAAATTCAAGGATACGGGTTGGTTCGGCATTATTGGTGCCGATGCCCGCCACTACCAGCGGATCTACCGTCAGATCACCTGGGCCAGTCGCTTCTCTACCGGTTTTTCTTTTGGTACGCAAAAAATGCTGTATCATTTAGGAGCCGTGGAGAACTGGGTCCCCTTCAATCCGGAAAATCGTTACGACTATACCACCCCCATACAGGGAGACAATTACGGTTTCCGCTCCTTGGCAACGAATATGCGCGGTTTCCCGCAGAATGCACGTAATGGCAATAGCTATGCGGTATTCAATACAGAGATCAGAGTGCCTGTGTTCGCCGCTTTGGCAAGTGCGCCCATCCGTTCTGAGCTGATCCGCAATTTCCAATTGGTGGCTTTCTCTGATGTAGGAACGGCTTGGTTGGGCTTAGTGCCCTTTAATGAAGACAACCAGTACAATACCGTACAGGTGGATGCTGCCGGTAATGTTTATGATATAGAAGAGGTGGTCAGTTCGCCCATCGTGGCTACGGTTCGCTATTTCCGTAACCCCATTATTTGGGGCTATGGTGTGGGCGCGCGTACTAAAATCGTGGGCTACTTCGTCAAGCTCGATGTAGCATGGGGCGCCGATCGCAATATCAATAGAGATCCGATCTGGTA
>JAHDGT010000499.1:1509-3091 GCA_020631675.1 Bacteroidota bacterium | reverse complement strand
CGTGGTCGGGCTATCCGTTCCTATTAAGCGCACTGCCTGTCGGTTCGTTGCTGCCTATTGCGGTGGCTACCTCTGGGCCGCCCCCGCAATAGGCGCACTCACTCGCCATTCAGCACCCTTAATACCACTGCTATCCCTTGCGTAGGCACATAAAAAAAGCGGCTTGACCGAACTACGCGTCGTATCAAGCCACTATACTCAAACACAATGTGTATAATTAAAAATGAACTTTAGCAGGTGTTTAAAGCGGCTTAGCTGAACTACGCGTCAGCGCAAGCCGCTGTACTCAAACACATTTTATTTTTAGGGAGGGCTTCTAAACTACCTCTATAACTAAAAGTTGTAGCGCAGCCCCATATTCGCACCCCAATAGTAGGGGTAAACCTTTTCGCTTCTATTCGGATTCACCGTCAATAAAGCTCTTGAATAAGCAGGGCGGAAGAAGACACTCAGCTGATCATTCGCATGATAAAGAATGGGCAAAGCCGCTTGCACGGACACATTATACGGGCGAACCGCTTCATTAGAAAGCACACTGATCTCTTCTACTTCCTCTGTACTGCTGCTCATCTTCAATTTGTTGGCCAGTATCAGATCAAATGCGCCTCCTAAGTAGGGACTAAGTCCCACTTTCTTCCAACGCACTTCATAGGATAAGCCAATAGGAATTGATAATTGATGTAAGGCTTGCGAGCCTGAAAGCTGCACATTCAGCATATCGCCCTCTTCCCATTCTTCATCCTCATTTTCTTCCATACTGAAAGAAAGGGTGTTTTGGTTGTAGGCCGTGAAAACAAAGCCTTCTGTACTAAAGCTTTCTGAGTCTTCTTCTTCGCCGTCTTCCTCTTCCTCACCAACGGCCAAGAGTAATTCGTAAGTAGTATTGATGCGTTGCTGATGGTAGTGCAAGCCAATGCCTAAACGCCATTTATTATTGAGGTGTAAATGCCCCATACCGCCAATCGCCGGACTAAGGGCTGCGGTATTATTGCCTAAAATGAAAAGTGGCTCTTCATCTCCAGCAGTGGTTTTTAATTGATAGGCTGTATTCAATACGCCTCCCATGCCCTCAATAGACCAGCGTGTAGACTTACCTATATCGGTAGGCGGTGGTGGTGGCGTGCTGGTTTTATGGTTTGAAAGCTGTTCCGGATCCTTTTCAGCATCCTCTTGTGCAGCTAGAAGCTCGGTAGTTTTTTCTTGCGCTTGTTTTGCCGCTTCTTCAACAAGTGTTTCCGCTTGTAGATCACTTGAGCTACGCTTGTTTTTAGCTTGAATCACTTGCTGGTCCGTACCAGGTGCAGTGGACATATTATGCCCCGCTGTTTGCTCTTGCTTGTTGTTTTGTATCTCACCAATAGCCGTACTCGGATCCATTATTAAAGGAACGGAGGAGTCATTCTTTGATAGCGGAAGCGAAGAAGCATTAGTCGACGAGTCAAAAGTTGGAGCACTTTTATTATTGTCGACCACGATCGCTGTTAATGATTCACCATCAGAAGAACCATCACTAGAGTTGTGAATGGTATTTAAACTTGAAACTTGCGATGAAGTGCCACGGTCGCTTACAGATACTTCGACA
>JAHDGT010000499.1:0-1409 GCA_020631675.1 Bacteroidota bacterium | reverse complement strand
ACTATGATCCTGTACGAACGCACCTTCTTCGGCATGTTTTGATTTGCTTGTACTTGCAGCACTGTTTTTTTGCGATGTATCAATAGTATTGGATACGACCGTTTTTTTCGTTGTCAACTCTTGATCACTGCTTGTGCTGAAATGGTATACCCCATAAGCAACACCTACTAAAGCCACGATAGGTATGACAGCATTACGAGCCATAGACAACCACTTATGTTGCCATAAGCGCATGCTTATAGCAGCCCATAAACCAGCCGACCCACCCAGATCAACGGCATGATCATTCAAGCCTTGTCTGAATAGGGTAGTGAGGTCGTCTTGCGCGTCGATCTGCTGCTCTACCAAGCCCTCCTGTAATCGGCTCCAAGCCTCTTCACTAGGGGCGAAGTCATGATCTTGCAATCGGTCGCGAAACAGTTGCTCCAGTGCGTCCTCGTTGAATATGTTTTGGTTTTTTTCCAACCTTAGTTCGTAAAATTTAAGCGATAGTTAAGTGCTTTGGTGTACAGGTATGCTTAGCAGCGGGTTAAGAAGTTCTTTAAGAAAACAGAGACAGCAAAGGAGTAAGAAGCCAGAAATTAAGATTCGAACGGCGGCGAACAGCTTGCTGTTCGGCCGCGGCTCGATCTGATATAAGCTTCCTAAGATATTGCTTGGCCTTGTGTAATTGCGACTTCGATGTACCTACGCTAATGTCTAATAGTTGGGCTATTTCTTGGTGTTTATAGCCTTCTATGGCATAAAGGTTAAAAACGACTTTAAAGCCATCTGGTAATTGTTGCACCAATCCCAATAACTCATTCGCGCTCAAAGTAGCGAAGATGCGGTCTCCACTGCTACTGGGTTCGGCGATCCAAGTCAGATCATCTACATGGGCGGTTTCTAGTTTGCTGCGCTTTCTGATGTGCATCAAACAGTTGTTGACCATTACTCTTCTGATCCAAGCACCTAATGGGCCCGTGAAGCGGAATTGGTGAAGATCCTGAAAGACTTTGAAAAAGCCTTCGATCAACATATCCTCCGCATCTTCTCTTGTACGGGCATAGCGCATACAAACGGCCATCATTTTATTGGCGTGTAATTTATAAAGCTGCTCCTGTGCGCGAGCATTGCCCGCGATACAGTCTTGAATCAGTTTATGTTCTTGATCCCTCAAATAGCCTATTTTTCAGTCAAAAGTTAGGGAGGAGACGCTATTCTATTTCTATGGTGCAGTTGGTTTTATTTTGGTTGCCCGAATTGTCTTTTTTGTTAAAATTTTATTTATCGGTATATGATAAATGTTTGATTGCTACGCGCAAGGGATAGGAGTGGTATGAGGTAGCCCCAATGGCTATTGAGCGGCGGGCTAAAAAGGCGGCCCAGAGGTAGCCATTTTTAGCCCTGCCAGCGAAAAGCCATTGGGG
>JAHDGT010000498.1 GCA_020631675.1 Bacteroidota bacterium | reverse complement strand
AGCCCGCCGTTCAATAGCCTTAGGGCTTACCTCATACCACTCCTATCCCTTGCGCAACCCAATTGACTCATTTTCAAATTTTCAAATCATTTAGTTTTTTCTCCAACTCCCGCACCCGCTTCAACAGTTCGGGCAGATGCTTTTCCGCTGCGAGCTGTTTCATTTTTTCTCTTGCTTCTTGTACTGGAGAGCCGAAATAGGTCTTACCGCCTTCTATATCTCCTTTTACACCACTCTGTGCGTAGATGTTAGCACCATCTCCAATACGCAGTGATTTGTTCACGCCTACTTGCCCCCACAAACAGACATCATTGCCAATGATGGTTTTTCCGGCTATGCCTACCTGAGCGGCGATCAAACAGCGTTTGCCTATTTCTACGCCATGTCCTAGATGTACTTGGTCATCTAACTTAGAGTGTTCACCTATGATGGTATCTCCACTTACCCCTCTGTCTATAGTACAGGCCGCACCTATTTCCACATCGTTTTCCACGACTACTCGCCCGCAAGACAGCATTTTATCAAAATGATCGCTACGTCTTTTAAAGTAAAAGGCGTCACCACCAAGAACGGCATTAGCGTGAATTGTAACTCGGTCCCCGATCACAGTATGTGGATAAATGACCACATTGGGATGGATCATACAAGCTTCGCCGATCACCACATGCGCGCCGATCACTACACCTTGACTGACAGTAGTATTGACACCGATCTCTGCTGATTCGTGTATGGAAGTTCGAGATACGGGGACTCTATGCGACCACCTCACAAGGGTATTGTAATCACGAAAAGGATCATCACTGATCAATAGAGTTTTACCCAGTGGGTTATCCACTTCTTCTGTATTGATCAGGACGACGGAAGCGGCCGAATTCAAGGATCTTTTATAGTATTTGGGGTGGTCGACAAAGGTCAGATCCCCTTCAACTACTTTGTGGATTTCATTGATGCCTGTGATCTGATCCGCACTGCCGGCAATGACTTTAACGTCGATAAGATTTTGAATATCAGCTAATGTGAGGGCTTGAGCTAAACGCATGCTATCAATAATTAGTGAGGTGGTGTATAATAGGGGCCTGGCTGGTTGTATTGGTCGATGGAGTTACTATTCTTTCACAATATAATGTGCGCTGGCTTGAGCCGTAGGCATGACAATGAGTTCATTGATCGTTACATGTTTAGGGCGTGAAGCGGCATAATAGATCGTATCCGCAATATCTTCCGCGTAGAGTGGGGTATAGCCCTTGTATACGTTTGCTGCCGATTCTTTATCTCCTTTAAATCGCACGATAGAAAACTCGGTATCTACCGCACCTGGGTTAATGCTGGTCACTTTGATACCGTGTGGAAGTAAGTCAATTCGCATGCCTTTGCAGAGAGCGTCCACGGCATGTTTACTGGCACAGTAAACATTTCCATTAGCGTATACTTGCTTGCCTGCGATAGAACTGATATTGATAATGTGGCCTCCTTTACGAGCGATCATACCTGGGGTGACCGCATGGGTAACATAGAGTAAGCCTTTTACATTGGTATCCAGCATCAGCTCCCAATCATTAGGGTCGGCATCTTGGATCGGAGCTCGACCACTGGCTAGTCCAGCATTATTAACCAGTACATCTATATCTCGCCAATTGACATCTAGCGTGCTAATCTGTTGGTTAACAGCTGCTTGATCCCGTACGTCAAAGCACAAGCTTAAACAACGATTACCGTATTTACTTTCGATCTTTTTTTGCAACAATTGAAGTCTTTCTGCTCGTCTTCCTGTAATGATGACATCCCAACCTTCTTGGGCGAATAACTCAGCAGTGGCTTCTCCTATTCCGGCAGTGGCTCCGGTCACTAATACAATACGGCTCATCTATAGTAGCTATTTTAAATGGTGTATGTCTGCAAGATAGGAGGATTTTATTAGAGCCCATTCAAGCAGAATATTTACGATTGATTTTTAATCAAGCAGAATAGAAAAAATATTAGGTGCATTTGCTATCATTGTAAAAACATATGTAACAATGAGATTAGAAGTTAAAGAAAGAGCCCGGGTAAGAGAGTACAAAGAGAAGATTGAAAAGACCACGGCGATGTTCGCTGGAGGTATTGCGACTTTCTTATTGGTTTTATCATTCATTCCAGCAGGTTTCATTCCTCACAGAAATGCACGTAGAGTAGATGGAAATTCTAGTTTAGCAGACTTGCTTGGTGTAGGGCCAACTTTACTGTTTGCTTTTATCATAGGCGCATTGATCGCAGCTTATCTATTAAATGGCTATAAGTATTTCGCCATTTTGAAAGATCTGAAAGAGGAGGAGAAAGACCTTGTAAAGGTAAAGGTGGAAAAAGTGGTGCGAAAAGATGGCGGTGGTGGAATGACTGAAATAGAATTGTTTTTCAAGCCTCGTTACAAAAACAGAAGGAGCTTCGAGTTCATTGATTTCAGAAACTTTCCTAGAGTAAGTAAAGGGCAGGAAGTAGAGATTGAGATCACTAGGAATGCCTTACATCCCATTGCGATCCGACCAATAGGGGAGGCACCTATAGATGATGTGGCTACTGCTTTGGAACTGATCAGAAAGTTGAAAGAACAAGGTGGAGGTGATAAAAAAGCCTAGGAACGCCCCTAATTCTATTTACATATGCATATTGAACTGAGTCCGGTGGCCTTTGTAAGAAATACGAGAACAGAAGTGATCGATGATAATTGGGGAGCCATCATTTCTGAGATACAATTGGCGGAGGGAATTCCCGAAGAAGCTTTTGATGGGATTACTTCTTTTTCGCATCTCCACATCATCTTTTATATGGATAAGGTGAAAGATGAGAAAGCGATCGCACAAAGCAGGCATCCTAGGAATGATGTGTACTTGCCGAGAGTGGGTACTTATGCACAGAGAAATAAAAATCGTCCTAATAAGCTGGGTCTGAGCACGGTGCAGCTGATATCCAGAGCTGGGAGGACTATACGTGTTAAGTATTTGGATGCTATAGATGGCACACCGATATTGGATATTAAGCCTGTAATGAAGAATTTTCAGCCCAAAGGCACGATCAGAGAACCCCATTGGACCAGTGATATTTTGAAACAGTATTGGTAGATAAACA
>JAHDGT010000497.1 GCA_020631675.1 Bacteroidota bacterium | reverse complement strand
TGGTAAAGAGCTTCGCGAGGTCGCTTTCACCAGCCGCCGCTCAGTGCGCTCCTTAAGGGTTTCATTTCCACTACTATCCCTTGCGCATCATAAATTTTGAGTGTATTAATTGCGAATTATGATTGGATCCTCACTTCATTTTGAAGGGGGCTTATGCGATATACCCTAATAAGCCGTCTGATGGCGAAGAGAATTCACCCAATTGTTAGCAAGGGAAAGGAACATATATACCGGAATGATGATCATACCGCTGGCCAAACCCAACCACATGATCAAGGAAATACCGAAAAAGATGATGAAGTACCGCAGTTCATTTCCTCTAAAACCCGCCCCCTTGAACTTCAAAGAGAACATAGGAATTTCAGCAACCAACAAAATGGATATCAATATGGTTACTCCGTAAAGCAGGCTTGGCTGTAAGATCAACTCATCCATTCTATTATCAATAGGTCCTAGCCTATCACTGTACAAACCAGCGACCATGCCCAATACCAAAGCCGTGCTCGCAGGCGTTGCTAAACCCAGAAATCCCTTGGTTTGTCGCTCATCCACATTGAACTTAGCCAATCGGATAGCTGAGAATATCGTGATCAGAAAGGCAGGTGCTAAATACCATAAATGAGGTGCAGAATCAGGACGCGGATCCATTAAATTAGGATTCGGATCAAAGGATAACGCCAGTAATTGGAACATGGCAATACCCGGTACCACACCAAAAGTGACCATATCCGCCAAGGAGTCCAACTGTCCGCCCAGAGGCGAATGTACTTTTAGTACTCTTGCTGCCAAGCCATCAGCAAAGTCGGCAAGCCCAGCAATGAAAACGATAATGGGTACATAGGTCAATAAGCCATTAAAGGCACAAACAATGGCCACACAACCTAAGAAAAGATTAAGCAGTGTGATCGCATTGGGAATATTTTGGCGTATACTAAGTCGCATATATTTGGGGTAGCTTGAATGGTCTTAACTAGGATTTTCACCAGTCTATAACAATGAGGTAGTTTAAAGTTATTTTTTCGACCTTGCCCCTAAGTCATTGACTCTGAATACTTCAGCTTTTTTTCGCCCCGTACTTTTCAAGTACGAAACTCAAAAAGAGCTTCGTCTTCAAAATCAAGCACTTAGGCGCGGTTCAGACGAAAAACTTTAAATCACCTCAATAGAAAACCCAATGACCGGAAAAAAGTTCTGCATAAGCAATCAGAAGTATAGTCTTCGAATTCCTTATTTTACACAAGATAGCAAAGTCAGCCCAAAGGCGTTAAAAAGAAATGTTAACTTTCCTCCTAAAATAGATATCTATGAAATCGTTCTTTGCTGTTCGTTCCACTTTTATACTGACGTTTGTTGTGTGCGCCTTTTTATTGGTCAGCAGTAGCTGTAACGCACCTGATCCGGGAAGTGCGACCAATGAGATAAATGCTGAAACAGCAGGAAATCCTATTACAACTGTCGGCATTGACGAGCTGTTGAAAAAATTTGACACAGCCACTTCTAAAGTCCAGTTGTATAACTTCTGGGCGACTTGGTGCGCTCCTTGTGTGAAGGAACTCCCCTACTTTGAAGCCATGCGTGAAAAATATGCCTCAAAGGGAGTAGAGATCATACTGATCTCTTTAGATGATGTGGAGCAGTTGGACGCAAAAGTTCTCCCTTTTTTAGAACGTAAAAAACTAAAATCAGAGCTACTTTTGCTCGACGCTGGTAATCCTAATGTTTGGATCGATCAGATCGCCCCAGAGTGGTCTGGTTCCATACCAGGTACTTTGATTATCAATAAATCCAAAGGCATTCGCGATTTTTATGAGCAAAGCTTCACCGCTGAAGAGCTGGAAACGCTGATACAGGAAAGTTTGTAGTAAGTATAAGGGAAAGGAGTGGAAATAAAGCTGTTATGTTACATAGACCTAGAAGAAATAGAAAAAGCAAGGCAGTTCGCGGACATGTACGAGAGCATAGATTGCATTTGGATCATTTAATGCAGCCTTTGTTTTTAGTAGGTGGCTCAGGCGTAAAAGATGAAGTCGCTTCACTTCCTGGCAACTTTAGGTTGAGTCAGGACAATATTTTAAGAGAGGTGGAATCATGTTTGAAACTGGGCATAAACAGTTTTGTGATTTTCCCGGCCATAGCTGAAGCCTTAAAAGATAAAACAGCCACTTACAGCTATGCTGAAGGCAATATGTATGTACAATGCTTAAGGGCGGTGAAAGAGCGTTTCCCGGAAGCATGCCTCATGACGGATGTTGCGATGGATCCTTATAGTAGTGATGGGCATGATGGTTATGTGAACGAATCGGGAGAGATTGAGAATGATCGCACTTTGCCCATTTTGTGCAAAATGGCTGTGGCACAAGCACAAGCCGGTGCGGACATCATTGGCCCGAGCGATATGATGGATGGTAGAGTGGGTGAAATACGCATGGCTTTAGATGCGGCCGGTTACTCCAATGTTTCCATTATGTCTTATACCGCTAAGTATGCCAGTGCATTTTACGGCCCGTTCAGAGATGCTTTGGATTCAGCACCCAAAGCAGGAGACAAAAAGACTTACCAGATGGACCCCGCCAACCAAAGAGAGGCACTTATCGAAGCAGAACTGGATGCCGCCGAAGGAGCTGATTATTTAATGGTGAAACCAGCTCTCCCCTATTTGGATGTGATTCATTTACTACATCAGACCCATGACCTACCAATAGCTGCTTATAATGTAAGCGGGGAGTGTGCTATGCTGATCGCTGCCGCTCGTAATGGATGGCTGGACTTTGAGAAAGCAATGCCTGAAATGTTACTAAGCATTCATAGAGCGGGCGCACAGGTGATACTGACTTATTTCGCTAAGGCTTATGCGGAGTTGGTGCAAAACAATCATGTAAACCGTTAATCTCTTTCTGGTTTGCCCCCCCCTATTATTCAGACGTATCACGAATACCTTTACTTTCATACAGCCTATGCAAGCGCAGTAGCTCTCGCTCATTAACTGTTAGTTAATTCAGTAGATATAGAAAAAGAAACCCCCACAAAGCTAATATCGCTTTGTGGGGGTTTGTAAACCAATAAAATTGGTTATTGTATAGTTGATAGAAAGATTTGAATAGCTTTAAAAGCTATTCAAAATA
>JAHDGT010000496.1 GCA_020631675.1 Bacteroidota bacterium | reverse complement strand
TAAAAATGGCTACCTTCGGGCCGCCTTTTTAGCCCGCCAAACAGGGCGCATTCAGCGGCTTCATTACCACTCCTATCCCTTGCACAGGAAAATCGTATTTCATTGACAGAGCAGCACTAAGTTATGACTTAGTGTCAAGGAAGTGGTTTAAACATTGATCATCGTATGATGTAAGGATAATGTACTTCAGATAAAAATAAGCCTTCGGGCGGAGCGGATAGATTGTATTTAAAGCTCCCCTTCGTTTCCAGTACTTCCTTGTATTCTTCCACGCTGATTTTATATTTCCCGACATTGATCAAAGAACCAACAATTCGGCGTACCATACCTCTTAAAAAGCGATTGGCGGCCACTCGGTAGCGCATTGTTCCATTTTTTTCATCTAAGAAGATCTGCGATTCGAACATATCGCAAAGTGTGGTTTTATTCGCACCACCCGTTTTGCAGAACATTGGGAAATCATTGTATTCCAATAGTAGGGACGCAGCCTCATGCATGCGTTCAAAATCGAGCGGCAGCCAAGGGAAGAAACAACTTAGCGGGTAATGAAAGGGATCTTTGTTAAAATGGATGAAATAGTCGTACGCCCGCTTAGTCGCATCAAAGCGAGCATGCGCATCATGTGGTATGTCTTCAAGCAAGCGAATGATGTTTATATCTTTCGGCATCATTTTATTGAGCCGATAGGCAAACTCATCCGGCAGTTGAAGAGGACCGTCGAAGTGCAAGAAGAACTGACTGGCATGTACACCAGCATCCGTTCTACCACAACCCTGCACCTTCGTTTGCCTATTCAGCAGTTGGCTGATCGCGCGCATGATCACTAATTGTACCGTTGGCTTTTCTAACTGCACCTGCCAACCACAATAGGCTCCGCCATTATAAGCCAGCTCTAAAAAGTAGCGGCGCTCGGCGAATGGGGAGGCTTCTCCCCTATTAGCGAGCGATTCCGCCTTTTGAGAATCTGCTGTGAATTTATCCTGCTCTGCTGCCATATAGCGAAGATAGTCATCAACAAAAAGCCCCGCAACATATGGTATTGTTGCGGGGCTTTTTTGTTTTTTAATAAGGATTGCGAGCGTAGATACCGCATCCGATCACTCCAGTTTGAAGCGAATAGGTAAGGTATACGCTACACGTACCGGCTTACCTCTTTGCTTACCAGGATTCCACTTAGGCATTTTCTTCACTACGCGGAGTGCTTCTTCATCACAGCCAGCACCACCACCAGAAAGACCACGCTTAACGGAAATATTGGCCAAAGAGCCATCTTCCATTACTACGAAACCGACATATACTGTACCGTCAATCCCGTTTTCACGAGCCATTGAAGGGTACTTCACGTTTTTACTCAAGAAAGCACCTAACTTCTGATTCACACACTTAGTCCGGGCTTCTTTACTTTTTTTCTTCTCACAACCCGGGAAGGCAGGCATTTCCTCCACAATGGTGAAGATCTCTGGCTCTTCCACTACTTCCTCTTCTTCTACTACTTCCTCTTCTACTACTTCTTCCACTACTTCTTCCACCACCTCTTCGGGGATTTCATCGGGAATTTCCACCTCTGTTTCTTCTTCGGCTTCTGTTTCGATGATCTCTGGCTCTTCCTCGATCACTTCTTCATCTTCTACGATCTCCAACTTTGGTGGAGGCGGCGGAGGTGGAGGTGGAGGTGGCTTCTGAATACTTTGAGGGGGTAATTCTTCCACCTCTTCAGGTACTTCGAATACGAATTCAGGGCCTGTGTCTTCATCTGGCAATTCATGCCAGCCGAAGGCCAAGATGCTGAAACCAAGTGCCACTGCTGCTCCGGACAAAAAGATCGGCAAGCCGAATTTGTCCACATCCACTTCATTGTACTTCTTTAGGAAGATGTTAGAAGCGTTCTCCGCATTGGCGCTCATGACGGCATCTGCGGAACGGGTGGCGAATAAGGCGCGGTATAAAAGTGTAAAAGCAAGTATTCCTAAAAGCAATACCCCTACAAAGAGGAAATTACCGAGAATAGCTGCTATACCAGCACCAGCAAGAACTAAATAAAAGATAATATCGCTGAGGCGCATAATATCAATGGTTTTTCCGAGTCAGGTAAAGGAAACCTATATAGGCTGTTAAGCTACCTGTAATATTAGCAAGAATGTCGAGAATATCAAAATGTCGGCCCGTAGAAAGCGTAAGTTGTAACGTTTCCATGAACAAACCGAACAAAATCGCGGCGAATAGTGCGAGACGAGCGTATTTTTTACTGGCTCCATGCCATCCGCCTTCGGTGCCTAGGAGTAGGAAGGTATAAACAAAATAGGCTGTAAAATGCCCTATTTTATCCGCTCCATTGAAGTTCAATGATCTGGGCAGGCTACCGATAGAACGCAGTGATAAATATACAATAAGGAAAGTACAAAAGATCGCCCCGAGGCGAAATAATTTTGTTTGCGGATGTTTTGTCAATGCCAGCATAGATGCATATTGGTGTACACGGTGATCAGGCATGGGCAGCCTTATCCGTTTACACGCTCAGGCATTATGCGTTCACTTTCATGCTCCGATCTCGTTCCCATAAGCTTCTGCTGTGAGTAGCTCTTCTATATCTGTCATATCATTGGGTCGCACTTTAACGATCCAGCCTTCTCCATAAGGGTCCGTATTGACCAATTCTGGCTCATCTTCCAGTCGCTCATTGAATTCGACGACGGTGCCGCTTAGGGGCATGAATAGTTCGGAAACGGTCTTTACGGCTTCTACGGAGCCGAAGGCGCTTTCCGCTTCCACTTCTTCGTCGAGGGTATCGATTTCAACATAGACGATGTCTCCCAATTCTCCTTGGGCGAAATCGGTAATACCTATGACAAGTACATCATCTTGTACACGCACCCATTCATGGTCTTTAGTGTACTTTAAATCGCTTGGTATATTACTCATTGCTCACTTTGATCAATATTCGCTGCAATATAATTGATCTTGCGCTAAGTGCGGGTCTATGATCCACTAATTTTTCAATTGCCCGCGCAAGGGATAGGAGTGGTTATGAAGCGACTGAATGCGCCCTGTTTGGCGGGCTAAAAAGGCGGCCCGAAGGTAGCCATTTTTAGCCCTGCCAAACAGCAGCAGGCAGGAGCTGAATTTGAACG
>JAHDGT010000495.1 GCA_020631675.1 Bacteroidota bacterium | reverse complement strand
ATTACAGCCATCGTACACTTGGAAACCTACTACTGTCACATCATCATCGCTACTGGGTTCTAAACGTTCAATGATGACTCCCGTTTCCGGTATAACGGCAGGTGTAGTGAATTTGAACCAAACATCGGTCACATTTTGGGCTTCCTTATCACAGCCTCTATCCGGATAGAAAGACTCCATCGTACCTGTAAAGCCAAGCTCATAAGTCAAGCAGCTACCGCCTGTACCTACTTCCACCTCAACCGCTCCTTCGCATTCATCACTAAGAATAGGAATGATTTCTGGCGGACTGGCTTGTAGAGCGTCGAACGCTGCTTGTAGCTCATCAATAGGCTCCACGCCAGGATCCAAAAAGAAAACATCCAAGTTGATGTTAAAGCAGAAGAAATCGTCCTCTCCACAGGCTACATTCAAAAAAGCTCCTGCTGATGAGGTACCATTTTCTTCACAGCGGGTATCCGCCCCTACTACATTCGCGCCTTGCAATGCCGCCATTAGTTTTTCCGCTAGCGTTCCTTCTGTGCCCGTGAAGCCCGCCTCCATGCCATCTAAAATCTCTTGTCCGAGTAAAATATTTCCTTGAATGGCGTAGGTGTCTCCAATGATGTGATTGGCGTAAGGATCGGGATCCGTACCCGTGAAGGCGGCTGTTCTCACTTCTCCATCCGGGCCAAAATCCACTACCCCATATTGTCTGTATTCATTGGTCTCCGCCGGACATTGATCGTTCTCGTACAGCTCCTCTAAAATCTCTTCGGGTGAGTAGCCTTGTTCCATTAGATCCAAGCCGTATATCAAATTCAGGTTTTCAGGTGTGCAGACCAAAGCCTGCGCATTGATCGCGCCTTTACCGGGTACGATACCCGTAATGATACTTGCGCCATTGTTCAAGCAGGTGGCACCCGCAGAGCCTACTTCGCCCGTTTCGGGATCCACCGCTACTATGGAGAAGGTGTGTTGGGCATGAACGGAATGGAGATTTATTAAAATGAAAACAGAAAGTAGAAGTTGCTTCATAAGTGATCTTTTTAGATGTGAATCTAAGATAATAAAAACAAAAAGGCTCGATAGTATAATCACTATCGAGCCTTCTATCGTTATAGAGAAATTTCGCTTACCGCTTCTTGAACGCCCCTAAAAGTCCTCTACTCAATTCTTTCATTAACGTACGGCCCAATTGTCTAACCATGGTATTCTTAGACAATGACTCCATCATGCTTTCTTCTTTCGCAGAGCTTCTTGAAGAAGAGGAGGACGAAGTAGACTTACTGGCCGCTTTTGAGGCTTCTTCTTTTTCAGCCATCTCTTGTGCTGCCTTGATCTTCTCTCCTAAAATCTCGTATGCACTTTCGCGATCAATGTCTTGAATGTACTTACCTACTAATTCTGAACCAGCGATCAGATCTTTGATCTCGGCCGCCGATAATATATCCATGCGCGAGCGAGGCGCACGTAGTAGCGTAGCCGCTAAAGGTGTAGGTCTACCCTTCTCATCCAGTACGGTGACCGCTGCTTCACCAATACCCAAGCTGGTCAATAATTCATCCGTTTTATAGTAATCGCTGATCGGGTAATTCTGTGCGGCCAACTTGATCGCTTTACGATCTTTTGCCGTAAAAGCACGAAGTGCGTGCTGTACTTTCATACCCAACTGCCCCAATACCGCATCTGGAATATCAGCGGGGTTTTGAGTTACAAAGAAGATGCCCACTGCCTTAGAACGAATCAACTTAATGATGCTCTCGATCTGACTCAATAAAGCATCGCTGGCTTCATTGAATACCAGGTGCGCTTCATCAATGAAAATCACCAATTTAGGCTTATCCAGATCACCTGCTTCTGGTAAAGTACCATAGATCTCCGCCAACAAACACAACATGAAAGTAGAGAACAACTTTGGTCGGTTTTGAATATCCGTCAAACGAAGAATATTCATATAACCCAAGCCGCGATCATCCACCCGCATAAGGTCATCCACCTCAAAAGACGGCTCACCGAAAAACAGTTCCGCGCCTTGTTGCTCTAACTCCACGATCTTTCTAATGATCGCCCCCGTAGAAGCAGTAGACACTGCACCATACTCATCAGCAAAACCCTCTTTTCCCTCTGTAGTGATGTATTGGATCGCCTTTTTCAGATCCTTCAGATCCAAGAGCGCGATCCCGTTGTCGTCACAAAACTTAAACAGCACCGACATCACTCCACTCTGCGTATCATTCAAGCCCAATATCTTAGACAATAGCACCGGACCAAATTCTGATGCCGTCGCACGTAGTCTTACCCCATTTTGCTCACTGATCGTCAGCAACTCCACCGGAAAGCCCGTCGCCTCCCACGGAATACCGATTTTATCGTGGCGTTCTTGGATCTTGGGGTGGTCTTTACCTCTCGCGGCCAAACCACTCAGATCACCTTTTAAGTCCATCAATAAAGTAGGTACGCCCTCTTGGCTCAGCACCTCCGCCAACAACTGTATGGATTTGGTTTTACCCGTACCCGTTGCCCCAGCGATCAAGCCGTGGCGGTTAAAAGTACGTAGGGGTGCTTTGACCAGCGTTTGCTCTAAAGCCTCCTCGTTCAGCATGGCCGTACCCAGGGTAACGGCATGGCTTTTAAAGGTATATCCTTCTTCAATGTGCTGCTTAAAAGCGTCTAAGTTGCTCATTATTTTCCTATTGTTCTGTTTGTTGTTTTCATTGTCGCTTACAAGGGCGACCGCATGGGATCGCCTCTGCTGATTGGAAAAATCACCCTGTAGCGGCGCTGCTTGCCTGCGCCATTCTGCCGAAGTAAAACCTATTTAGAATGATGGGTTTTATTTTTCATTATGGCGCATGCCCGCAATAAAAAGGGGGATGTTTCTATCGATCATCCATTTGTTGGTTAGGCACAAAAACGTTATGATATAAGGTCTCTACGGTTTTGTCCCTTTTTACTGCGATCACCGGGCTATCCGTTGCAATTCCCCAGCCGCCTGCTGCTTCATGGCAGGCTTACAAATGGCTACCGCTGGGCCGCCTTTGTAAGCCGCCACTCAGGGCGCATTCAGCGCACTTATTACCACTACTATCCCTCGCAGAAGTCGTCTATAATGAGGAACGGGTCAGCTACTTCTCTACATTCCAACGAG
>JAHDGT010000494.1 GCA_020631675.1 Bacteroidota bacterium | reverse complement strand
GAGGTAGCCATTTTTAGCCCTGCCAGCGAAGCAGCGAACAGCGGGTGAATTGGAATGGATAGCCCGACCACGCAGTTAAGGCTTGCGCCTTTTGAGACACGAGACATGAGACTCGAGTACCGAGATTTCGTGCTGTACGTCGAGTTTTACACTGCTTACTCGCGCAAGGCTTTATTGCGTGGATACACCCAAACGAAAGTCATGAAAAAGTCAACACGCATAGTCAAGCTTCAATGAAAGATAGTGTCCTCATCGTATCTTAATAGTACCAATAAAGTAATTGAAACACTCCTAATTCCCCAAGTTCCTTTAGCTATGAGATATGTCCACCTCTTGGCAGCTTTAGCTGTTACTTTCGTGCTGTACGCCAGTACTAGCCACTCGCTCCAGGCGCAGCCTACGCTTAGCGCAGACAATTTTCCGATCCAAGACGATTTTTTTCCGCAATTGACCGCCGATGGCACGGGTATCAGTGCCGGTGCTTCAGGGGAAGACATCACTTGGGATTTCCGATCTATATCTGCTGTTTTACCCACTTCATCCGGTTTATACGTGCATCCTGATTCTACAGGACTGGGAGAGCTTTTCCCGGAAGCGACCATTTGTCAGGCTTTTAATAATTTGGGTAATTATTACGAGCTGACCGATGATGCCGCGAATTGGGTGGGTGCTGCTACGAATACCGGCATCAACTACCTATTCAGTGATCCCTTAACAGAAATGCAGTACCCCTTTACCTATAGCAGCTTTTTCACGGATACGGCTAAGCGCAGCTATGATATTGCTGCGGGTACTATTGAAAGTGAGATCACAGTGGAGATCAATGGGGACGCTTATGGCACATTGCGTTTGCCCACGGGTGATTATGAAAATGTGCTTCGTGTGCATACCATTCAAACCTTCAATGACTCTTTACCTGCTGACCCGACAGGGGTGTTTTTTGACGGCTATTACGAAATATACGATTGGTATACCCAAGACAGTCGCTACCCGATTTTCACGATCGAGATCGGCGACCTCAACCAAAGTGGTACGGTGAGTCAGGTGACCAATGTGATCTATCCAAACACCCCTCAGGTGATCGATGAATATGGGTACACCCAGCAAAACAGTACGGTAGATGAAACCGAGTGTAATTGGGTGGATATTACGGGCACTGGCGTGTTGGTGGATGGCTTGTCTGATGATAATTTTGTGGGTCCGGTAGACATGGGTTTTGATTTCCAATACTACTGGACCACGGAGAGCGAGGTATGGATCGGTTCTAATGGTTATGTGGCATTTGACGCCATTCAGATCTCTTCTACCGATATTGGTTTCCCTACTTTACCTACGCCTAACGAACAGAATAATTTTGTCGCGCCTTTGCTCTGCGACCTCAGTTTACAAGGGGTGAATAATACGGGCGAGGTGTACTATTGGACCAATGAAGTGGATAGCTTCATTGTGACTTATGATGAAGTGCCTTTCTGGGATAATAACGACTTTGGCTACGTAGGCAGTAATACCTTCCAAGTGATCTTCTCAGCTGTGGATTCTTCCATCACTTTTAATTATTTAGAGATCGAGGAAGAGCCTACAGAAATTTATCAAGCACGCGCGAACCCTGTTGTAGTAGGTATTGAGAACATTAGTGGCGAGATCGGCATGCAGCATAGCAATTACCTCCCGCCTTCTAATAGCTGCATCCAATATCACCAGCCCGATGTACCATTGATCGAAGTCTTAGATGCTTTTGCCGCTTGGAACCTGAATGAAGAAAATGGCGGGGTATTCATGTTCAAGCAAAGCATTTTAGACCTACAGGCAAACGTTGCCAATGTGGGAAGTGTAGCCATCGCAGAAGATGTGAGTCTGGGCGTAGAGGTGATCACCCAAACAGGCGAGTCGATCGACTTCGGTGCAAGTACGCAAATCGTCGCTGGTTTGGATCTGGCTGCTGATCAAACCGTTGTGTTTGAGAGCTTCCCGGCTTTAGAAACGGGTTCTTATACCATGCGCACCACCGTGGGCACACCTGATGATGCCAACCCTGCTAATGATGTGAATGAGAGTGAGATCGTAGTGGTGGACTCGTTAGATAACGGACAAGTGCTCATGTCTTATGCCGTGGGTGGCGATGGTCTGCCCGTTACCTCATCCGTCTCGTGGCAAGGCGGGGGCGATTATGAAGATGGCATCGGTGTATATATGGAGCCGCCTTTTTACCCCGTAGAAATTTTAGCTGCCGATTATTACATCGCGGGTACTGCCGCCGCTGGTTTCCAAGGGCAGGTCTTAGCGGCTGATAGCTTGACCTCAACCCCATCTACCCTATTGGCAGAAGGACAAGTAAAATTGGAAGACATTCTGAATGCGGCTTGGAATAGAATAGAATTTGAAGATACCGCACGCATAGAATCAGGTGGTTTCTACCTCACTTGGCTCATGGAAGAAAGTGGTGTGGCCTTAGGTGTTGACGCCATTCCGCCTTTCTCTCGTCGCAATTTCGAGATCCTGAATGATGCTTGGTCGCCCTACCGTTCCAATGATGCCGGTGATGCTTACATACGTGTCGTATTGCAAAAAGCCGCCCCCCTTCCTGTAGATACCGGAGGTACAGACACTGTTGGCGTAGGGATCGTCAGTCCATTGGTTCAAAAAGGGGAGCTTCAACTTTCAAATGCTCAGCCCAACCCCACCAATGGCACTACGGTTGTTCCCTATCAATTGCCCACAAATGGAAATGTTACTTTCTACTTGACAAACGCTTTGGGTCAGGTTGTAGGCAAACAACAATTCACGAACCAATTAGCGGGTGATCACTTCTTACACATTCCCTTAGCCGACCTACCAGTAGGTATTTACACCTGCACCATGCACTTCAACAATAGCTATCTTTCTACTCGTATTTCGCGTTTGGAGTAGCGTATTTTAAGTACTTATTTGATCGTATAATGTTGGCAACATAAAGATTCAGCGGCAGCACGAAGTCTTATGTCTTACGTCTTAAATCTTATGTCTTGTCATCAGGGCGCATCCCCGCAATAAAAAGGCGGCTTGCCTACTTTTCCTGCTAAGGGAATGGTAGTTAAGCCGCCTTTTTACTGCGGGGTCGGGCTATCCACTAAATTCGGCAGCCCCCAATGCTTTTCGCTGGCAGGGCT
>JAHDGT010000493.1 GCA_020631675.1 Bacteroidota bacterium | reverse complement strand
GGATAGCCCGGTGACCTGCCGCAGGCGGGCATGCGCCCTCCTACTCATTAGTTACAAATAGCGTATTTTCGCCATTATGAAAGTTAGATTTTTAAGCCTGAGCCTATTGGCTTGTTTAGGCACTATTCTCCCCCTTAAAGCGCAAGAGTTGGTCAAGACATTTGATCATACCAATCAAATGATCGAGCCATTTGGTTTACCTGTTTTAAACGGGGAGTTATACTTGTTCATGAAGCCGAAGAAAAGTGATCCTGAGATATGGAAAACAGATGGCACGGCAGCAGGAACAGAGCGAATCATTGTCTTGGAGCGACCGGAAAACAAACCCAATGCGAGTACGCCTAATCCGGTATTGGCGAAAACACGCATATTTTTTCAGCATGATGACGGGGTGAATGGTCCTGCATTGTGGGTGACGGATGGCAGTAAGAAGGGAACAAGAATGGTGAAGGATTGTAACCCTTCTACTACGAAAGGTTACCCAAGATTCATCCAAGCTTTAGGTGATAGTGATAATGTGATCTTTCATGCTAATGACGGAAATGGTATAAAAATCTGGTTCAGTGATGGTACAGAAGCCGGTACCTACCCTATTTTACCAGAGCAAAACGGATCTTTAGTTAAACGATTTTCTGATGAAAAGTTCGCAGTGAAATTGCGACGTGATGCGGAGCATGGCACAGAACCTTGGGTCATTGATGGCACGCCCGAAGGCTTTCACCTATTAAAAGACATTACGCCCGGTGATGCGAAAAGTAATATTTCCTATACCGTTAATGGCGTAGATACGGAAGGCTTTCACTATTTCACGAATGTGCAGCAATTAGAAGACAACTCCATTGGGATTCAGCTATGGAAAACTGATGGGACGAGTGAGCATACGCTTTTTGTACATGATCTGAATAAGGTGATCGGTAAACACCGACCAAAGTCCTACTTTATTGTAGGCGATTTGATGTACATCTTTAGCTATAAAGACAGCGACAAACAATTTCACCTTTGGTCATTGAATTTAAAGACAAAGCAAAGCAACTATTTGCGTCAATGCAGATTAGATTCAGACTGGGCAAAAGCTGTTGGCGGACGTTTATTATTCAAGAGCTTCGCGGATGAAACGGGTTTTGAGTTGTATGTGTCTGATGGTACACCAAGCGGTACGAAATTATTGAAAGACATAAATCCGGGCAAAGAACACGGTATGCCTTCTCCTCATAATGCGGTTATAGGTGATCGCTTGTATTTTAGCTCTAATGATGGTGAGGGAGCTGAAGCTTGGGTCACTGATGGAACAACTGAGGGCACAAAGAAAATCGCGGATCTATCTGACGCGCATCTTGGCTCAAGACCAATACGCTTCCTAGAGCTCAACGGAAAGCTGCTCATCATGAGCAAACCCTTTCAAGGCTATACCAGCTTGCACAGTATGGATTTTCCGGAATGATGCTTTTGATGACGCGTCTAAGCTTTACCTTCGCATTCTATGGAAAAACCATCAATCAGTCTGAATAAATACATCAGCAGCAAAGGGCTCTGTTCAAGGAGAGAGGCGGATAAGTGGATCGACGCTGGCAGGGTGCGTATTAATGGCACTGTTGCTCGCAAGGGAAATAGAGTTTTTGAAAATGATGAGGTCTCGATAGATGGTAAATCTTTAGGGGTGAATCAACCTAAGTCGGTCTACCTAATGCTGAATAAACCGCAGGGAATCACTTGTACCACAGACAAAAGAGATCCGGATAATATCATTGATTACCTGAATTACCCGAAGCGGATATTCCCCATAGGCAGATTAGACAAAGGTTCAACAGGTTTGATCTTATTGACGAATGATGGAGACATCGTGAACAAAATCTTGCGCGTAGAACACGGTCATGAAAAAGAATATGTGGTCAGAGTAGATAAACCGATCACTGCGAAATTTTTAAGAGAAATGAGTGCTGGTGTACCTATTTTGGGTACAGTGACCAAACGATGTACAGTGAGGCGCATTAACAGCCATACCTTCAGCATCATTCTCACACAGGGGCTGAACAGACAGATCAGAAGAATGTGCGAATACTTTGACTATAGAGTAGCTGCTTTAAAACGCGTTCGCATCATGCATCTGACATTGGGGGATCTTAAGCCCGGCAAATGGCGCAATCTGAATGCGGTTGAACTAGAACGCTTAAAACAAGCTTGTGACATCTGATTTCTTACTACTGAGGTAGTTTAAAGTTTTTCATCTGAACCGCGCCTAAGTGCTTGATTATGAAGACGAAGCTCTTTTTGAGTTTCGTACTTGAAAAGTACGGGGCGAAAAAAAGCTGAAGTATTCAGGATCAATGACTTAGGAGCAAGGTCGAGAAAATAACTTTAAATTACCTCACTGTATCCCATCCAATCCTATTGAATTTAATGATTACAAAAGCCAAGTTTACCGATTTTTGGTCGGAGCATATAAAAGCTCTTTTTCCTGAGTTCGTCCTAGAAAGACAAGCTGAGGAATATGTGGATAGTATGATCAAAGAACAACTGTCTAAGGATCATCAATTCATGGTAGATCCTTCTCAATGGCAAGCAGCATATGACTATTGTCAAATCGAAGGGAGTACGCCTGAAGATTATTGTTACCGTAGTCTATCGACTCCTTTGGGTCAGGTGCTGACTTCTATCCGTTTTGTGGGTGGCGATTTAAGCAAAGCAGCTGTTTTTCTGATTCATAAAACTTTTGAATTAGAGCGTTTGGAAGACATCCATCTGATCTCGAAAATCATTAAAGAGGAATATGCCTTATTTCAACCCAAAAGAATCCGATGGTTCAGCAAAAAAATAGCTGATGAACTGATCAATACTTATCCTCACATAAATGGGGATCTGGTTTATGTTTGTGGCTATATTGATCATTTACGCACGCTCCCCTACCCTGATCAATTTGATGCTGTTTCTTTACGCCCTGCAACGGATTTATCCTGGTATACTCGTTATGAAGCCTTGTATGACGATTTATTGAAGAGTTGGCCAGAATATGTGGAAATGGGTCAGATAGAATCTAAAGAAGGCTGCCAAGCAATGATAGACGTACAACAGCTCTTTGAAGTTGAGATCGAAGGACAATGGGCTGGACTGATCGGGGCTGTTAAAACACAGCACCTATACCTGAAAGGTTTTGAAGTTTATGAGGA
>JAHDGT010000492.1 GCA_020631675.1 Bacteroidota bacterium | reverse complement strand
CAGAGCTATCGCCCATAGGGTAACGCAAAACAAGATCTACGATATTCGATTCCTCGCCCGGTGCATCAAAGTAGAATATTTTCTGGGCTTTTTGGTGGAAGCTGTGCTGATCGATCTTATCACGGTACTCCTTCTTATCAAAGTTCAGCTGCTCTTCAAAGAGTTGCAATACTTTGTCTACTACAATAGGATTGTGCAATAATGCCGCATGTAAAGAGTGGATGTAATCCTGTACCGTATTCCCATCTGTAGTTTGAATGATCCTGCTGCCAGAGCTGTCATACAACTGCCAAGTGCGCAGACCGAACTCATCAATGTTCTGCAAGTAGCCCATCATCACGCCCCACAATAAGGCGCGATCCACATTCAATTGGTTTTCTTCCACCTGCTGGCTGTGTAGATCCGGCAGATAAGCTGGTAAATGCCAACGTTTGTCCAAATGCGGTGTAACGGTATCTCCTTGCTGGTTCAAGGTACGGATGCGCTTCATATAGTCGATGTAATAATCGCCAGCTATACGCCCTTTATCATCCCCACAGTAGAATTTACCGAAATCGTCGATCAGCATACCGTATACCGTACGGTTTCTAATGATCTCGTAACGACTGAAGGCTTCGTCCTCTGTTAAGTCAGAACCGTCAAAAGCCTCGGCGCGCATCTCACCACTCATCTCTTTGGTACAATCCGGATGAACGCCCCAGGCGTTCAGCTCCGTTCTACCATCACCGCCCGGCACCCAAGGTCGAGCCAAATTATTCAGCTTAAATACTTTATCTCTAATGTAGTCGTCGATCTTTCCTTCATCCATGCCCATCAACTGCGCCTCCAAGCGCAATGCGCGCACGCAATTCAGGTCTAAAGCATCTTGCTTTCGCATTTCCTGCTCACACCACTTCACTACATCTTTACGGAACATCTCCTCCACCTTCTCCGGGCGTTGCTCACTCACATACTGCTCACGCAAACGCTTACAGAAACGCACATAAATACCCTTGTAGATACGTTCCGAAATATCAACCGGCATTTCATCGCGCATCACATCACCCCCTACTCTATCCCATAAACGCTCCTTGGCGGTCTGTGTACCCAATACGTACACCTTGGTCATGTCACCCGCATCTTCATGCTTCTTCGTGAGTATGTTCAATTCGTTGGTCAGGCTGTTGCGGGTATCGCGTAAATTACTGAAATACTTCTCCCAATCCTCCAATAAAGTGCGGAGGTGCGCACGCAAGGCCTTGAACACCAACTCTACCAAACGGTCTCTTCTAAAACGATTCAAGCGGTTGTAGTGCTTACCTGAGTTATCTACGTATTCTTCAATGAACGACTTGAACTCACTGCTGAATAAACGCCCTAATGCTCCTTGTTTCATCGACTGCGACAAACGGTCTTCCGCCGTCTCTACTATGTCATCGGTTTCATCCAGATCATAGATCTTCTTATAGCGATCAATACTCTTTTCTAAGGTAGTGGTCTGTGTGACCAACTCCTTCAACTGCTCCTCTAAAATCGCATCCACTTCATACAATAAGAAGCGAGTCGTAACCGGGTGCATCGGCTCATCTCTGCGCAAAATCCAAGTGTTCAATTTGTGGTCGTCGCCACTCACCATATCCGGTGCGTCCACGTCCTGCACCATGATCTCTTGCACCAAGTAGTTCTTCGTCTCATCAATGAACTTACGCACCGTCTGCTCATAGAAGTAAAGCGACTCCTCTCTATTGTTCACTTCATCACGGGCAGTACGCTTATCCCCTAATCTGTTCTCATCTAAAAGACAAGCCTGTGCCGCTTCCTGCATCTTCACATCATCCGCGATCACCTTCTCGATCCGCTTCATAATGCTGGCAATGAATAGCTCCGACTTTCGACTTTCTATATCGCCCCGCTTATTCAGGGTATGCGCTCCCTTATAAGCCAATTTGTAGAACGGACGCGCATTTTGCTGCGTGGCCAATTGGCGTAAAATATCTCTATAACGTTCGCCCAATTTAGGCTTCTCTCTCGGCACCCCCGCCTTCAGGTCGCGCTCGTATTGTCTATAATCGCGCTCATACTGCTCGTCGATCATCAGCCACTCATGCTGCAAGCTTTCGGTAGACCATCTCAAAGCCATGTGGTACACCAGATCATCATAAGGATAGATCAAAGAAGCCACACCCGCACCACAATAGCGGTTCATCCCCTTATTGGCGATCGTATTCAAGATCTGATTATCCTGCTTACTGAAACGATCGTTACTGATCGGGCTGAACAGATCCAAATAAGTAGATCGGATCACCTGCTGAATGTAGTTCGGGAAATACTTCAAATTATTCTTCTCCGTATTCTCGAAATCATATAAAAAGCAGAAATCGTAAGGCAGGTTATCCCTATTGATCACATGCTTCAAACGCCCCTGCGCATCCACCTGATCCGGGCGGTATTCCAATTCAATATTCACGCCCGCATTGCCAATACTACCGCTGGCCACCTGCGTCACCGCGTTCAGCTCCTTCAAGCTCGCATAGGCATTCGCACGTATATTACCCACTTCGTGCCCCTTGATCGTATTCGTCTTTACCAGCGTATCCGGCAACATGAACACCCCTCTGATCAACACATTTCTACGGTTGTAATTCTTTTCCAGCACATCGCGCAAATACAAAGCCGTCTGCATGAAAATACCAGAGCCCGTTCCGCCCATCAAAGAGGTCACGATCATCACCCGCGCGCTACTCGTATTCACACTTCCCGTCTCCTGAAAAATATGATTGATGCTGCGGTGTAAATTATCGAGCTTCCCACTATCCATCGCCGCCCTGTACGCCAAACGAGAGACCACCCGGATCTGCCCCGCCCCGTCCGTCAACGATTTTCGCAACAACTCCAATTGCTCATGCGGAAACCAGTCCTTCACCGTCGTATCATTCTCCGCCATACGCAGATACTCCGCCACGGTCCAATTCGTACTGGTCTGCGTCACATTCTCCCGCCCCAAATGTTTCAAACGCGAAATATCATTCACATTCGTATCAAAAGCGTGGATCGCCACCTGTTTGCGACGATCATCCGGTATCATGCCGTAAATCGTATCAACAATATAAGAACCGAGTCCACCCAGTCCAACAAGAATAGTAGGTACGTTGGTATTCATAGTTTGCGTATGCTATGCTGAAAATTG
>JAHDGT010000491.1 GCA_020631675.1 Bacteroidota bacterium | reverse complement strand
CCCGACAGATGCGCCCTGAGGAGCGGCTTAAAAAAGCGACCTTGTGAAGCTCTTTTTAAGCCTGCGCCGAAGCAGCAGATGGCGGGTGAATTTTAACGGATAGCCCGGTACCCTGCCGCAGGCGGGTATGCGCCCTAATTATTCTGATCTACTTTTTTATGGGGTAAGAAGACAGAAAAAGTACTTCCATGATCGAGTTCGGAATTCAGATCAATGTGCCCGTTATATAGGGAGATGATTTTATTACAAAGTCCCAAGCCGATGCCGGATCCCGGATACTTATCAGGTGGGTGCAGTCGTTTGAAATAACTGAATATTTGATTTTGATAGGCTTTCTCTATGCCGATGCCATTGTCTTGGAAATGAATGGAAAGTCCTTTTTCATCAGAGGTGGTCCATACTTTTACCACAGCTTGATGACTATTATTGTATCTGATGCCATTATCAATTATCTGCTCAAAGATTGTTATGAAATGTTTTTTATTGGCGTAGCAACTACTTAGCTCTTCAGCAATGATTTTCGCGTTTTGTTCTTGGATAAGATTTTTGAGTTTGTCTTTTGTGTGTTCAACGATGCCATTCAAATCAAGTGTTTCACAGTTAAAATCGCCGACCTTTTGTGCGTCAATTTCAGATAGCTCGAGTATGTCATTGAGAAGGCGATCCATTTGATAGGCACTGGATTTTATATACGAAAGGTACTCGCTGGTCTTTTGTTTATCTCCTTTTTTGATCTGCCGATGAGTGAGATCTGAGAAGCTGATCACATTACGGATAGGGGAGCGTAGATCATGCGAAGCGATGAAGTTAAAGCGTTCTAATTGTTTTTGGTTAGCGATCAATTTGTTATTGAGCTTGATCGTTGTGCCTATTTGCTTTTGTTTTTCGATGGTGTATTTACTGAGAATAGTGGTACAAACCGCTATTGCGCTAAAGAAATACGCGAATCTGGTAATATAGAAGGTTTGAGAAGGGTAGGGCAGAAGAGAATCGAGGCTTCCGATGAATAGATAGCATGCTACTGTTATTATTATGTAAGCATAGGCTTGTTTTCTACTTAATAAGAATAGCGCCAATAGGATGAGGGATAAAAAAGCTGTTTCCATTCCGGTATACTCATGATTATACACGAAATGCAAAAAAGTAGTTAACAGCAATGTAGATATCAGAAAGATGAATTTGGCGGAATTGCTTCTTTTAAAATGATTCAGGATCAGGGTGACGAGCATGATCGTTAACCATGTAGAAGTATAGAGTATGTCGTAGAAATCGTATCTGATCGGAATACTAATGAGTAAGTAGGTGAATGCAGCTACGATCACTATAGAAGCAAATTGATTAATCAACTGCAAACGCAGCATATCTGATGAACTCATTTGCTCATCAAATCCTATGCGTACTATTTTTTCATAGTAATACTTTATGGAATTGAAAATAGCCATATCAAATGATCTTTGCTTCAATATGAGGTAGGCAAATGATAAAGATGCTACCACCTCCTAATGAAGGGTCCACATCTTCAACTGTAAGCTGACCCTTATAGGCTTTCACAATTCTATTGCAAATTCCTAAACCGATGCCCGTACCTTTGATGTTCGTGCTATTAACAGAGCGCTTAAAGAAATCGAAAATAGGTGCTTTATCTTCATCTGGCACACCTATGCCATTGTCTTTGAAGTACAATAAGACTCCTTCCTTGTTTTGTTCTGCGTAGATGTGAATGCTGATCTTCTTGCTCTTGTTGTATTTTATTCCGTTTTGGATGAGGTTTTGGAAAAGAATGCCGAATCTTGTCGGGTTGCAATAGTAATAGGGTAAGTTAGAAGATCTGATAAGGGCTTTTTTCTCTTGAATTTCTTGATGTAAGAAGCCTATTGTGTTTTGCAGTACATCATTCAGATCGATCCAAGATTTTTGCTCATTTATACCATTGTTCGTAAGAGATAAGCTATTTAGATCTTGGATTAACTCATGCATTTGGTAGGCATTGCTTCTAATGAATGCTAGATCGATATCTAATTCTTCTAAGTTATCTCTTTTGAGTTTGCGATCCATTATCTCGGCGAAACTCAAAACGTTTCTGAGCGGAGACCTAAGGTCATGAGACGCAATGTATGTGAAATTCTTCAGGTCTATTTCATTCTCTTTCAAGTCGCTATATTTGTTGTTTATCTGTGTGTCATAAGCAATAGTAGCATCAATATATTTCCTTGTCATAAGGATAAGAATGAAAACGGTGGCTATAAAGTAGAATGTTCTGGCGGTAGATACGTTTTCTGTTTTATAGGTTAAATCAGGGTAAAGTAAATTATAGTAGGATAAAATGAGGTACAAAGCCAAGAGGACTGCTAATCCGATTCTGAAGCGAATACCTTCAAAAAAGAAGAAATAGAGCGCTACGATGAGCAAATAGATAGATTCTATACCTAGAAAAAAACCATAGGTGTGATGTAGAAAACTGACCATTATTAGAGGAACGAAGATCAGTAATCCACGTGCGGATTTAAAAGCTCCTATCTTATTGAGGTGAAGAATTAAAAATGAAAAGCCAAGCCAAATAAATACGATAAGATTTCCAAGTAGGACGCTATAGCTGAGTTGGTTAACAACGAAATAGATAGATGCGAAAAAGATAACGATAAAAAGCAGCTGGTTGGTAAGCTGAACCTTGAGTTTATCTTCAAATAAAAGTTCTGGCTTTACGCCAATATTGATAAACCAATCGTAATATTTTTGTAGCACCTTTATCATCCATGAAAATCTATTACTGAGGTATTGAGGTAGTTTAAAGTTATTTTCTCGACCTACCTCATTGTTGTTGAATCGTTGTTGTGTTTAAAGAGAAAATAACTTGGGTTCCCTTATTGATTCCTTCTGAATGTATGCTGATCTCTCCGCCATGCTGTTCTACAATTCGTTTACATAGGCTTAGCCCTAACCCACTGCCTTTGTAATTGTTCTTTTCGTGGAGCCTGATGAACATTTTAAACACTTTATTTATGTATTCTGGTTCAATACCTATGCCATTATCACTTAATGAGAAGTATTGTTTGTCGTTTTCATTCCAATACTCCAGATTAATTTGGCAGTTTCTTTCTTTGCTGGAGAACTTAATGGCATTAGAAATTAAATGCTGGAAGAGTTGGTGTAAAAGGGTAGGGTAGCCT
>JAHDGT010000490.1 GCA_020631675.1 Bacteroidota bacterium | reverse complement strand
CATAGTCCACTCACCATCATTTAGCCCATAGTCATAAAATAATACACTAGGCTTATTGCCCTCTTCATTTACAAATTCATTAGGGTCAAATAGATCAGAAATCTTTTCATTTACTTCATCATAATAAGGAGGAGGTGGATAAATAACTTTTCCGTTTTCTGCTTTTATATATGCTATACTCGCACATTGATTATCATACTCAAAATATTCTTTCCCTATTTCTAAACAGGCTCTCACATCAAATATAATACCCCCATCTCTGCCCTTATGGATGGACATACTGGCTGATTCAGGTTGGTTTTTGAAAGAGGTGTTATGGGAGCAGGAGAGCAGGATCAAGGACGCAAATAGGGCAACTAAGTAGTTTATAGTTTTCATATTCGCTTTTTCTATAGATGCTTTTAGCTAGGACTTTCGTTACGACAGCAAAGTAGGTGATGGTTCTCTGCGAGGGATAGTAGTGGAAATGAGCCAGCTAAGGAGCGCATTGAGCGGCGGCATAAAAAGGCGGCCCAGAGGTAGCCATTTTTATGCCTGCCAGCGAAGCAGCGAACAGCTGGTGAATTGCAACGGATAGCCCGGTTTTGCCCTCCTACAAATGGGGAATCCCATTTGTAGGAGGGCAAAACGCAGCCATCAGAACTACTAATTCCATAAAATATACTTCAATTTGGCTATTGCTATATCTATAGATTTGGTATATTTTGCGGTCAACCAAAAAAACCTGTTGCAACGATAATTGGCAATTTTAAAAGATTTTCCAATCACATATCACACAATTAAGATACTACGGTCTTGCCATTTTTACCCTCATCCATTCAAAAAGCGTGGTCTAATCTGATCAACCTAGGTATACGCCCTGAAATGGGGCACAATCAAAAAGTGGGCATTCAGATCACCAATATCATCTGTTTGCTAGGGGTTTGTCACTTCATCATTGACTTATTTGGTTTTTATAGAACGGTGATGATCGAGGATGTGTATATCAACGTCGCATTTTCATTCATTTTAGTCGCTTTTTTGAGCTTACATAAATTAGGGAAAATCAATACCAGCAGGTATCTTTTTCAAATTGCAATTCCAATTGTACTGGGGTTATGCGTTGCAGCATTCGGCATTTCTATTTATAGTGTTGAGGTGTACTTCATCGTTTCAATTATAATTGGCTTGGTGAGCTTTCATCATAAAGAGCATCAGATCATTATTATTTTATGGAACATCTTATGCTTCACGCTTGGCACCTTATACACTTACTTTTTCGGAGAGATCTACAATATTGACGTAGGTGTTTACGAACGCTACGCCATGGCTATACTTTCGATCATTATTGTTGTTTTCTTTTTCCGTTTTCTCATCAATGCGAATAAAGATTTCAGCTCTAAAATTTCTGCTTTAACTAATCGTTTAGCCAATCAGAATGAAAAACTGAGTGTGGTTAATAAACAACTAAATGAAGCGAATGCTGATCTATTGAATTACACCTATGTCGCTTCTCATGATCTAAAGTCGCCGATACGTTCTATTATTCGTTTTCAAGAATTAATACTGAATGAGCAAGAAATCAAGGAAAATCCTAAGCTCAAAGAATACTTAGATATTGCGACAAACAGTGCCAAGCAATTGAATGATACATTAACTGACTTACTACAGTATTCAAAGTTATCTAATGATAATCAAAACATCAAGTTAGAACAAGTCGCTATAGAAGATCTGGTGCAACAGATCATTATTGAGAACACCAATAATGAGAAATGGGCTGAAAAAGCGATTTCGGTCTCAGGAGAATTACCTATAGTAAAAGGGATTAAAAGCCAATTAAAACTGGTGCTACAAAACCTGATATTAAATGGTATCAAGTACAATAGATCCGAGCAGCCCAAAGTGATTGTTTCTGGCTCAAGAGAAACTCATCAAACGCTTATCCGAATACAGGATAATGGAATTGGTATAGCGCAAAAAGATGCTGAAAGAATCTTCGAACCCTTTATCAGACTACATGCTGATCAAGAGTTCGAAGGAACTGGTTTTGGATTGGCGATCACAAAACGAATCATTGACAAACTAAATGCTCAGATTCTTTTAGAATCAACTATAGGCGAGGGAAGCACATTCACACTTGTTTTCAAGAACTAGAGCTTGTCTTATTCTCTACCTTCTTCCTTTTGAGAGGCTTTCCATTGTTCAAAACATATCGTCTGGAGAGGAATAGGGTCAATAGTAATAGTAACAATAAGGGCCAAATACTGATCAGTCCGATCATAATGTTCTGGATCAATTCCCAGCCAGTTAAGAAACCCTCTGCTGCACGGGCGAAAAAGGATTTCTCATAAACATCTGGTTTTGCCACATATTCTACTTTTTGGTAGATCTCTATGATGACCGTACTTAAGGCGGACTTATTTTGCAGGTACTTCATTCGCCCTTCTACAGACTCTATCTCTTCTTGGATGACTCGTATTTTTTCTTCCGCTTCTAAAACGTCTTTTACGGTTTTGGCTTTATCGCGCAGGATCGCCACATAACGATCACGCACTTCTTTTTTAGTAGAAAGTCGGGTATCTAAATCCAGAAATTCTTCGGTTACATCTTCCGCACTGACGCGGGTGTAATCCGTAAAGACCGCTTCTTTTTCTAGATCCGCTAATAAGGCATCCAATTTTTCGGCAGGGATGCGTATGGTGAGTTGATTATTGATCTGGTAGTTTGAATTCTTCTGATTCATATTGGAGATCATCCCCCCATACGTTTGAGTCAGGCTCTCGATGCGTTTGGTGCTTGCTTTAAGATCTTCTACTTGAAAGCGGGTATTGACCGTACGTATGATCTTGCGTTCTGGAGCGGGAGTATCCGCATTTGCCATTGGCTCTGCTTCGCCACCAGTTTCTGCTACCGCGGCTTTACCTTTGTAGGCAACTTTGGCTGTAGAAGCATTATCAAAATGGGGTTCGTAAGAGCGATCCGTGCCACATGCTGTAAGCACATAAACCGCAATGAATAGAATGAAGAAGATTCTCATAGTATTTGCCTTTTCTTATTAACTATAAATATAGTTACACTTTATGAGAAATAGGGTTCAATGGCGCAAATAGAAGTGCTATATTTGCCATTCTTAACTGTTATTTAGAATTAACTATCCATGAATCGTTTCTTTTTGTTTCTACTATGCAGCAC
>JAHDGT010000489.1 GCA_020631675.1 Bacteroidota bacterium | reverse complement strand
CGCAACAGGCGCACTCACTCGCCATGCAGCACCCTTAATACCACTCCTATCCCTCGCGCGGGGTATTAATTTTGAATGATTTAATTATGAATTTTGAATGTGTCTATATCATTCAAAATTCCGTCACTCAAAATTCATAATTCATAATTCACCCAGCGGAAAGATAGCAATTACCTATCATTCGTACACATCCGTAGGCAAAAACTTAGGAACTCGCCTGTGCTTTGTAGCTTGCTCGTAGCCGTGGGCGATGCCCAATAGTTTCGCCTCCGTAAAAGGCATACCGAAAAAAGACAGCCCAACAGGCAAAGCTCCCACAAAACCCATAGGAACCGTAATGTTCGGATAGCCCGAAATGGCGGCTGGTGAGGAACTGCTCAAAATGTAATGATCTCCATTAAGCAGATCCGTTTTCCAAGCTGGAGAACCCGTAGGCGCGATGATCCCATCTAACTGATGCAGCTTCATAAAATGATCAATTCCCTTTTGTCGGGCATGCAGGTACATTTTGCCTAAGGCTTCATCATAGGCACTATCGGTTAATGCACCTTTTGCCTCCGCCATTTCCAGTAAGGCTTGATCAAAGTACTTTAACGCTATGGTATCCTGTTCATTAAAGGCGATCAGGTCTTTTAGATCTTTGATCGTCACTTCTTCTTTTAAGCCTTTAAAGTACTTGTTCAAACCATCTTTAAACTCGTACAACATCACCTCAAAAGAAGCGGCATGCATTTCATCATTCCCTTCGATCAGTTGTTCTATCGGGATCAGCTCTACGCCCTTGGCTTTCAAATCGGCTTGTGCTTGTTCAAACAGTGCGCTCACCCCATCATGCTTGCCGTGGTGATCCATAAATAGACCCAAGCGTTTACCAGCTAAACCCTCCACACCATTGAGTTCTGTGGTATAATCCTCCTCTCGCCACACTTTCGCCGATTTTGATGCGGGATCCCGCTCGTCTGTGGCTGTCATGGCATTTAAAGCCAGTGCCGCATCTCGTACAGAACGGGTCATCGGACCTGCCGTATCTTGCGAGCTGGATATGGGTATAATGCCCGATCTACTGATCAGTCCCACCGTAGGCTTCAAACCCACGATCCCATTCGCTGTTGCCGGACAAACTATAGATCCATTCGTCTCCGTACCAATTGCGAACAAACACAAATTAGCCGATACCGCCACCCCAGAACCCGAACTGGATCCACAAGGATTACGATCCAATACATAGGGGTTCTTGGTCTGCCCTCCTAAGCCACTCCAACCACTACTAGAGGTATTGCTTCTGAAATTCGCCCACTCGCTCAAATTCGTTTTGCCTAAAATCACTGCCCCTGCTTCTCTCAACTGTTTGGCTACCCAGCTGTCTTCTAGCGCAATAGAGCCTGCTAAAGCCCGTGAACCTGCTGTAGTAGGCATTTGATCGCCGGTATCAATATTGTCTTTCAGCAATACGGGCACTCCGAATAAAGGAGGCATCTCTTTCCCCTTTGCCAATTCCGAATCTAAGTTCATCGCGATAATCGCCGCCTCCGGATTGACGGTCAAAACCGACTGCAATTGGGGTCCGTTTTGGTCTATGTCCGCTATTCTCTTCAAATAGGCATTCACCACCTGAAAGACCGTCTTTTCCCCACTTTTGTATTGGGCTTGTAACTCTTCGATTGTGATCTCTTCCAGATCACTGAATGGGAATTGCTGTACTTTATCGCTTTGTAACATAGGTGGCAGATCTTGTCCTGTTTTCGTACAGAAACAGGCGGTGAAGAGGCTGAGTCCGATCAGTAAGAACAAAGCAACAAGAAGGTGAATGGCGGAATGATGGGTCATAGTGAGTGGTAGTACTTTAATCTTCCTCTAAAATAGAGATTTGAAAGAAAAAGAATCGACCTTTTTCATTTTAGTAGATTTTAGTCAAAAAGGCGTTCGGAAATCCCTTATTTTCGCCCTCATGAACAAGACCCAAAACCCATTCGATCTCAGCGGGAAAGTGGCCATCGTCACTGGCTCCAGTAAAGGCATAGGCGAAGCCATCGCATTGCTACTGGCCCAACACGGAGCAAAAGTGGTCATTTCCAGCAGAAAGCAAGATGCTGTGGATGCCGTTTCCGCCCAAATGAACGAACAAGGCTATGATACCATCGGCATCGCCTGCAATGTAGGCAAAGCGGAAGACTGCCAAAGCTTGGTAGATAAAACCATTGCCCACTATGGTGGAATTGATATTTTGGTGAACAATGCCGCCACCAATCCCTTCTTCGGACCAATTGAAGCACATGAAGAAGCTGCCTTTGATAAGATCATGGAAGTCAACGTAAAAGCACCTTGGCGTTTATCTAATGCTTGCCTAGCAAGTATGCAAGCACGAGGCGGTGGTTCCATCATTAACATCAGCTCTGTGGAGGGCGAACACCCGGGTATGGGTTTGAGTATTTATAGTGTGAGTAAATCGGCACTGATCATGCTCACCAAGAACCAAGCAAAAGAATGGGGCAAGCACGGCATCCGTTCTAATGTACTGTGTCCCGGACTGATCAAAACCAAGTTCAGCAAGGCCTTGTGGAGCAATGAAAAGATGCTCAACCATATGGAGCGTTCCATCCCCAGCGGCAGAATCGGTATGCCCGAAGAAATGGCGGGTCCTGTTCTACTCATGGCCTCCGATGCGGGCAGCTATATGACCGGATCAGTAGTTACTGCGGATGGAGGGTATTTGATTGGTGGATAATGCAATTTGTAGTGTGGCAATTTGAAAATGTTTTCTTTTTGCTGCTGTGAGATTCATCTCAATTTTCAAATTAGCTCATTTTCAAATTTTCAAATTAAAACTGTGAAGTTTCTCAACATAAAACAAGAAAAAGACTACGCCATTATTCAGATCAATAGAGGCAAAGTCAACGCCATTAATCACGAGATGGTGGAAGAATTACGCAGCGCATTCCAGCAAGCTAAGGCGGATGATAAGGTGCGTGGCGTGATCTTAACGGGTATACCCCACTTCTTTAGTGCGGGCTTGGATGTGATCGAACTGTATAATTATGATGAGGAAAAGATGAAGGGCTTTTTCTTTTCTTTCGCCTCTATGTTGCGGGAAATGGTTCTGTTTCCTAAACCGTTTATTTCTGCCATTACGGGTCACTCCCCTGCGGGCGGTACGGTGATGGCGATGGCGAGCGATCACCGCATTATGG
>JAHDGT010000488.1 GCA_020631675.1 Bacteroidota bacterium | reverse complement strand
TTCAGGATCAATGACTTAGGGGTAAGGTCGAGAAAATAACTTTAAACTACCTCATCTATTTCGGACACATAAGTATGGTGCATAGCCGCAATAAAAGCTTGCGCTATCCCAATGACATAATGTATCCCACAGCGGAAAAAGTAAAGACGTTGCATGCAACGTCTCTACCGACAAATCGTGTTTCAAAACAAAAGCGCAAGCTTTCACTGCGGCTAGCGGGCTATCCGTTAAATTCGGCAGCCCCAAATGCTTTTCGCTGGCAGGGCTAAAAATGGCTACCTCTGGGCCGCCTTTTTAGCCCGCCGCTCAATAGCTTTTGGTGCCACCTCATACCACTCCTATCCCTTGCACGAATAACTCAATACTATTTGTCATTTCCCTAAAAAAAGAAAGCCCCCCCATCCCGAAAGATGAAGAGGCAGATCGAAAACCCCTAATTAGTGTGTTGTGAATCATACGATTACTACAACAAGTAGGTCTAAGTAAAGGTGTTTCCGTAAAACTACTACTGGAACATTTTACGGTAGTACTTCTATAATGTTTCACCTTTTGCAACACAAGTCAAAATAATGCCTAGCTCAGCTCACCACAACAACACTTAAACTATTGAAAAACAGCTATTTGAACCTTCCTTAGTACATAAATGACCATATGTTAAATTTCAATTAGGATAGAGATAATAGCGATTTTATGTCGACTAACGCTTGTTATGAGGTAGAGTACCTATACCTTCGCATAAAGTTTACATTCCTCCCTCGAACTTTCCGAGTAAAATGTGTTTTGGTGTTAGTATATCTGAAACAATACTCGATTTTCTGAATAGACAAGAGCTTTTTAGTCATGCGTATCCTTCTTTTCACAGGTAAAGGCGGTGTTGGTAAAACAACCACGGCGGCAGCAACTGCATTAAAAGCAGCACAAGCCGGCTATAAAACTTTGGTGATATCTACAGACCCCGCTCATAGCTTGTCTGATGCACTGAATATTCCGTTAAAGCCAGAGCCTACCCCAATTGCCCCAAACCTATGGGGGCAAGAGTTTGATGTCTACTACTCTATGAAAAAATATTGGGGTAATATGCGTCAGCTTATGCTCACGGTTTTTAAATGGAGAGGAGTAGATAATGTAGTTGCAGAGGAGCTATCCGTACTTCCTGGTATGGAAGAAGCTTCTGCTTTTTTGTGGATAGAAAAGTACTACAGGGAAAAAGAGTATGACTTATTGATCATTGACAGTGCGCCTACTGGGGAAACACTTACGCTATTGACCCTACCGCAAGCCACAAAGTCTTGGCTAACAAAAGCTTTTCCAGGTCAAAAAACCGCAGTGAAGACCGTTGGCTTTATGGTGCGCAAAACAACAGGCGTCCCCTTGGACAAAGGATACCAGGAGTTAGAAGGATTGTTTGACAAACTGGAACAAATACAAAAGATATTCACTGATCCCGAAATATGCTCAATGCGCATCGTCGCCAATCCCGAGCGCATGGTGATTCAAGAAGCTAAGCGAGCATACACTTATTTACAATTGTACGGTTATAATGTAGATGGAATAGTGGTCAATAGAATACTTCCTGACGATCTACCTAAAGATGGTTTATTCGGTAAGTACCTCGCTTCCCAGCAAAAATACTTAGGTGAAATAGAAGAGGACTTTGCCCCTCTACCGATCTTCAAAGTCGGACATATGGGACAAGAGGTTTTTGGCTTAGACCTACTTGAACAAATAGGCGATGCGATCTATGGGGATCAAGACCCAACAACGATTTTCCATGATGAACAGCCCTTCGTAGTAGAAGAGTCTAAAAAATATTACAACATAAAAATCAAGTTGCCATTCATTAGTGAAACAGACTTCGAGCTTAATAAATTTGGTGATGAGCTGGTCATCGACCTAAATGGAAGACGTAAAAAAGTATTCTTACCTCGTTTTGCTAACTTTTTACAACTGAAAGATCATTCTTTTGAGCACCCTTGGCTGACTGTACGCTTGAAAAAAGAGGAGAAATAATTTCTTTAAGCCTCCTGATTAAGATGTAGGGTTTGAGTCGGGAATGCAAAATCCGTATCATGTGCTTGAACGATTTGCATGATTTTAAAATTCACCGCTTCTTGAGAGCGCATGAATTCTGGCCAGTTTTCATTCTGTAGATAGTACTGGATATAAATGTTCAATGAACTATCTCCGAAACTATTGAATACTACTGTTGTTTCTCCACTTGTATCTGCTTTAGCTTCGATATAGCTTCTTATATCCGCTATGACCAATTGCATGGTCTCCGCACTGGTTCCATAAGTCAGCCCAATATTAGTATTGACTCGCCGCATCGTTCTCAAAGAGACATTATCTAAGGCACCATCGATCATCTTTTTATTGGGCAGCGTCACAAAGGTCTTCTCCATTGTTCTTAAACGGGTCGAGCGGAAGCCTACTTTCTCTACTAATCCGCCTAATCCTTCCACTTCAACGTAATCCCCTACGGTGAATGGGCGCTCTAAAAAAATAGTTACCGAAGCCAGCATGTTCTCTAAGGTTTCTCTTGCCGCTAAAGCTACAGCCAAACCAGCTATACCTGCACCTGCTAAAACCGCAGTAACATCAAATTTGAAAATGTTCGAAAGAATCAACAGTATCCCTAAAATGATGACCGATAGTTTCAGTACTTCCTTTAAGAACATCACTGCTTGATCATCCGAATTATTTTTAGTCTGGCTGGAACGCGCTAACAGTATAGCAGATATAAAATCGATGGATCTGAAAACAAGCCAAGCAATGGCTAAATACATGCAAAGCTTATAGAAAACGATTACAATCGTTTTGAAGCTAAAGGATAGGTATTCAAAATCCAACACACTTGGAAATCGCATCCAGCCAACGATCAGTGGGATGACCACCAGTAACATTAACATCCTTACTGGTGATAACAAGAGGGCATCAAAGTCTTCTCGCTTTGCCTCGGGAAACCAAGGACGTAAAATTCGATATGCAGCACCAACCACCCATCTTGCTACAAATCTTCTTAGTAGCAGCGCAAAAATCAGCGCAGCCAATGCATAAGCATAATTTTTGACCGAATTATCAAAGTAAACCTGGGATAAGAATTCTTCCATTCAAGCAAAATAATAATTTCTATAGTAAGTAAGTACCCAACAGTAAGTCAAATTTTTATAAACAGCGACGCCCTCGTGGTCAATGACCATCGAGGGCGTGCTTTCAATAT
>JAHDGT010000487.1 GCA_020631675.1 Bacteroidota bacterium | reverse complement strand
ATCACTATTGCCAATTATGTTACTTATTAGGGCGCATCCACGCAATAAAAAGGGGGTATTTGGCTTTCGTACAATGAATCATAAGTACGGCAAAAAAGACGTTATGATATAAGGTTTCTACGGTATTTGCCCCTTTTTACTGCGTGGTCGGGCTATCCGCTAAATTCGGCAACGGCGCTGGCTTTTCGCTGGCAGGCTTACAAATGGCTACCTCTGGGCCGCCTTTGTAAGCCGCCGCTCAATAGCCATCTCCGCTACCTCATACCGCTCCTATCCCTTGCGTTCGAATGCTCAAAAAGTTGATTTTTAAATCAAAATGATGTAGTTTTGCATTAATAGTACCCGTCAAGCCTCTTAACAATGCTCAAATTGACGGGTCTTCGATTTTATAAGCACTACAGTATAAATACTTAGACCTTTGCAGTACAAGAAACCCGCCCTTAGCATAAAGGAACAGGTGAAGAAGTTAAAGGAACGAGGCTTAATAATAAATGATGAAAAATTTGCAAGAAAGTATCTTTCTAACATCAGTTTTTATCGTTTAAGAGCTTATACTTATCCTTTCCAAAATAACAAAGTAGCTTCCCATCCCTTTAATGTCGAAATCAGTTTCAAGGATATTATAGAACTCTATCAATTTGACTCTGCTGTACGCGCCCTTGTTCTAGAAGCTCTACAAAAAATCGAAATCGCGCTAAGAACCCAGATCATTTACCAGTGGTCTGTTAAACAAGGTGGGTATTGGCACTTAGATAAAAATCTATACAAAAACCAACAATCATTTGAGAAACACCTATCATCACTTAAAAAAGAAATAAATCGCTCACATGAAACATTCATAAAGCATTATCTCGAAACCTATACTGAGCCACCAGAACCACCATCATGGATGAGCTTAGAAGTCAGTAGCTTTGGACTGCTTTCTCTATTATATAAAAATCTGAAAAATGCTCCTGAGAAGAAAGCTGTCGCTCATCATTTCGGATTAAAATCTCCTGAAGTTTTAGCAAATTGGATGCATAATTTAAGTGATATTAGAAATATTGCCGCACATCATGGGCGACTTTGGAATAGAAGATTGACTACACATCTGACCATACCTCAGAAGACTTTAAATCTATTCCCTAAAAATAAATCTTTCCATACCAATAAGTTATACGCTTCATTGACTGCTATCTCCTTTTTACTGAAGCAAATTGAGACCTCAACAACTTTCAACGCCCAACTTTTAAAGTTGCTGAATTCATGTCCGATTCCTCAGGAAAAAGAAATGGGATTTCCTGCTGATTGGAAATCTGAATCTTTCTGGAAAGCGAAATGAAAATGACTATAAATCAACGATCGGTTAGAGAAAAAGACCACTTAGTAAACAACAATACATTTTATTTTGTGAAAATCATTTTAATAATGATAATTTAGGGATTCGTAACAGACTGTTATTCATGCGTAACAACTCGAAATTCTGTTACTCGAAAAACCCGACAAGCGATTGATTATCAGCAGGACGTTGTTAGCCCTAACAAATGTTCGTATATTGCTTGTTCTACTAAAAAAAGCAAAACTAGCTCATGTCAACTTTTAGAGACCCGCTTCATATGCTGTACCATTGGGAGCAGACCACTCCTGATAAGATTTGTATGCAACAGCCGATCAACGGCAAATGGCACAGCTTTACTTGGAAACAATTCGCAGAACAGGTGCGCCGTATGGCCAGTGCGTTACAGGCCTTGGGTTACGAACCTGGCAGTCATATCGGTTTGGTATCCAAAAACTGTGTACACTGGATGATGGCTGATTTAGCCATAATGATGGCAGGGCATGTGTCTATACCCTTATATCCGAACATTGGTGCGGAGACCATCAAATATGTCATGGAGCACAGTGGCGCCAAGGCATTATTCGTAGGTAAATTGGATGATTGGAAATCCATGAAGCCAGGTGTCCCTGAGGGCACTTACTGCATCTCTTTCCCGCAAAATTTTTATGGCGAGGATGGCTATAACAAATGGGAGGATCTGGTCGCGCAGCACGAACCGATGAGTGGTAATATTACCCGTAATAAAGATGATCGCATGACGATCATCTATACCTCTGGTACTACAGGTAGACCCAAGGGGGTTGTACACAACTTCAGCTCGATCTGCCATGCGATCAATAATGCATTGACAGAAATTAAAATCGACAATAAAGGGCGTTTCTTCTCTTACTTGCCTCTTTCACATATCGCTGAGCGTATGCTCGTAGAGATGGGCTGTATCTATACCGGTGCTACAGTTTATTTCGCCCAGTCTTTAGATACTTTCGCTGCGAACTTACAGCATGCGCAGCCTACCGTCTTCTTGGCGGTACCTCGTATCTGGACGAAGTTCCAAATGGGGGTATTGGCGAATATGCCGCAGCAGAAATTGGATAGATTGACCCGTATTCCGATCATAGGAACGATCGTTAAGCGTAAGATTCGTCAGAAGTTAGGTTTAGATAAGGCAAACTTCTGTTTGACGGGTGCTGCTCCTACCCCAGCCTCTTTAATGAAGTGGTTCGAGAAACTCGGAATCAATATCCAAGAGGTGTACGGGATGACTGAGAATAGTGCTTATTCTCACTACAACCGCAAAGAAAACATTCGTTTTGGCTATGTAGGGCAGCCGATGCCTAAGGTGGATGCTAAGATCAGTGATATCGGTGAGATCTTAGTGAAAAGCGAAGCCAATATGGTGGGCTACTACAAACAAGATGATCTTACTGCGGAAAGCTTTGAAGATGGCTATTTACGCACGGGTGATAAAGGCGTGATCGATAATCAAGGATTCTTGAAGATCACTGGCCGTGTGAAAGATATATTCAAAACGGAGAAAGGAAAGTATGTCTCTCCTGCTCCTATTGAATTGGCTTTGGCTAAGAATAACTTTATCGAGCAGTGCTGTGTGGTGGGTTTGAACTTACCACAGCCTATTGCATTAATGGTGCTATCTGAACACGGACAGAAGTGCGATAAAGAAGAGGTACGCCAAAGTTTGGCAGCCACTTTGGAGGAGTTGAACCCTAATTTAGAGAAACATGAAAAGCTCAAGAAGGCAGTAGTGCTGAAAGAGGCTTGGACGGTTGAAAACCAACTACTCACGCCTACCTTGAAGATCAAGCGGAGTCCGATCGATGATAAATTCGGTCCGAATTACAATAATTGGTATGGGGAGAAGGGACTAGTGGTCTGGGAATAACACCTGCTTATTGTTGT
>JAHDGT010000486.1 GCA_020631675.1 Bacteroidota bacterium | reverse complement strand
TCATCCCGCACCTCCATCAAAGCAAAGCCCAATAAGTTCAAACCACGCCACGCCCCCACATTCATCACCTCTTTGTGGTTCTCGGACATACCGATCCCCCAGATCCGATCTCGCGGACTGGCTTCTACCAACACCCGGTCTTTCGTATTCAGTAAAAAGGTCTTCATGTGCTCATGCTGCCCGAATTTATGCACATTCCCCTCCACTACGATCGCGGAGCGATGTGCCTCCCAAACCGCTTGATCAAAGCCGCTGACTTTTCTACCCAATGCTTTGGCCTCACCCGGACTTTTTGCTGCTAAAATCTTAGCATGCATTTCTTCATCCGCAAACAGCACCGCCTTTTTGGCCATCATCCAATGCTCTGCCGTTAAATAGGTCTTTCCATCCACAGTAAAAGGCGATGGGTACCACTGACTAAAACAAGCCTTCGTCACTTGTCCCGCTCGTTCCGTATGCCCCCAAAAGAAGAGAAACTTCAATCGCTCCTCGGTTCCTATTTTAGTCTGCAAATATTTCAGATCGTATGTCATAACTGTTCTAATTGATCACCAATCTCTCCATTCACTCGCGATACCATCACCTGCACCATATTTATGCGGAATCAAACCACAAGCCCAGCCCAAGCGATCCATGATCTCACAAAGATCCTCTCGTTCGCCCGTTTCGATCAAGCCTTCATTTGCCTCATCTAAAACATTCAATTGAATCGTTGCCCGCATAAAAGCATCCAGCTTATCCTCTTCTGAAGCATGTACTCCCAATTGCTTCAATTCCTCTATCAAATTCAATAAAACCTTTTCCGTATCCTCGCAATTCTCTTTGGTATACTGCTCCATTTCATACTCCTTGAAGTTAACTTCATACCAACGCTCAAAAGGAAAAATCTCTTTCACTTTCTCTAATTCCGATGTGAAAGTCGCCATATCATGTGCCATAAAGCGCGCTTGCTTCTCCAGATCCTCCGCCGAAATCGAAGGTAACTGAGCAGTAGTAGCAGCAACAGTGCCTGTTGATCGATCTTGCTCATTTTTTCTTTTCGGGATCTTACTCAGTCGTCTAAAGACGAACCATATAATAATGAAGCCCACAACCGCGCCGATCGATTCTAATGTTTGTGTAGATATGTTCATGATGAATTTGTAATCTTAAGGAAACAATATATAGAATAGTTCCATCAGTCCGATCTTTCTATCATCTTCACCGCCGATGTATGCGGTATCACCACCCATAAAATTGTTTTCTTCTGTCTTCATATACTATTCGTCTATATGTTCTTACATTTCTTACAGTTGGGCGCGTACCCGCAATAAAAAGGGGGATGTTTTTTCATTCAATTATTGGTCAGTCAAGGCAAAGGGTTTCGTATTCGGAAAAGGAGACGCCCGTATAGGGCGTCTGTACAAATCATTCCCTTTTTACTGCGGGTACCGGGCTATCCGTTCAAATTCAGCCGCCGCCTGCTGCTGTTTGGCAGGCGTAGCGGTGTCTTCCTCTGATCAGCCCCGCTACGCCGCCAAACAGGGCGCATTCAGCGGCTTCATAACCACTACTATCCCTCGCGCGAGTACTTCATGGTTTTGAATATCGAATGGCTTATTTTAAATTGTGCCCACTCAAAAAATACAACATGTGTTCAGCAACTAAAATAACACAACATGTTAGTATCAAGAGACGTAGATTTCATTACTCTGATCAAGGTAAGGGGCAAACATATGGTCTGGCTTTTAGCCTTTATGGGACTCATTGCCTTACTCTATCATTTTCAGATCATTAGTATTACAGTTCCTTGGCTGCCTGTATCCGTAATAGGTACTGCTGTGGCTTTTTATGTGGGTTTTAAAAATAATCAAGCCTACGACAGAATGTGGGAAGCCCGCAAAGTCTGGGGTGCGATCATCAATGACAGTAGAGCATGGGGCATGATGGTAGATGGCTACATCAGCAATAAGTTCCTAGAAAGCCCCAAAAGTGAGGATGAGATACGATCGATCAAAAAAAGATTGATCTACAGACACATAGCTTGGCTCTATGCACATCGTAGTCAATTGCTTGTGCCGACGCCTTGGGAAATCGGTAAAGCAAATGGTAAAGAAGACAAGTCAAGAAACTACCAAAAAAAGAAATTCGGTATTGGCTTGGTTGATGATGAGATCACAAGAACAGAACTAAAACTCTTCTTACCCTCCGATGAACATGATCGCTTAGTGGCCCATACCAATACCGCTACTCAGATCATCAACGAGCAATCAAGGGATCTGGCCAATTTGAGAGCACAAGGCATCATAGATGTCTTTCTCAACATAGAAATGGAGAATGTGCTGCGGAGCTTTTATGAGTTCCAAGGCAAGAATGAACGCATTAAGAAATTCCCTTTACCCAGACAGTATGCGCATATGAGTCGCATCTTCGTTGGCGTATTCATCTTCTTACTCCCTTTCAGCATGATTCCCGAATTACTACAATTGGGTACTTATGCTTTATGGCTCTCTATACCCCTATGCGCCCTGATCGGTTGGGTCTATGTCATGATGGAGATCGTTGGTGACTATACCGCCAATCCCTTCCAAGGGCTGGTCTACGACATACCCATGATGTCCCTATGCAGAGTGATTGAAATCGACCTCCGCGAAATGCTGGGAGAAACCGATCTGCCTCCTAAAGTAGAGGCGAAGAATGGGGTTTTGATGTAAAATAAATGAATACATGCTACGCAAAGCCCGCATTAAAGAAATCATCAGTCATACGGAGTACCTCATTGAAGACCTACTTGATCAGGAGGTACTCCACATGCGGGTATCCGGTAAACAACGCATGCATTACATCCGCTTCGAATTGGGTGATGAGGTTTATGTCATGACCTCTCCCTACGACCCAAAAAAAAGCCGACTACTCACCTCCACCGATTTCAGGATGGATGATACGAATTCGTTGAATAGAGCGAAGTATGAGTTAGATCAGAAGTTGAAAAATCCCATCCCCCCGCAACAGGGATAGCAGTGGAAATGAGGGGGCTAAGGAGCGCACTGAGCGGCGGGCTAAAAAGGCGGCCCAGAGGTAGCCATTTTTAGCCCTGCCAGCGAAGCAGCGAACAGCCACCGAATTGGAACGGATAGCCCGGTACCCGCAGTAAAAAGGGACAATAACCGTAGAGACCTTATATCATAACGTCTTTCTTGCCGTACCCACCAAATAAATCCACGATAGCAATCCCCCCCTTTTTATTGCGGGTAGTTG
>JAHDGT010000485.1 GCA_020631675.1 Bacteroidota bacterium | reverse complement strand
GAAGGCGGGCATGCACCCTGAAACAACACATAAAAAAAAGCCTTAACTTCATTGTATAATTTTTTGAAGTATGAAATACACTCTATCTCTCTTTTTATTGCTTTTCATTGGCATAAGCTCTAAGGCTCAAGAAACATGGACAGACGGAATCGCTACGATTTTTCACGAGCATTGCGCAGGCTGTCACCACTCGCCAGGCTTTACGCCTTTTGATCTGGTGACTTATGAGGATGTGCTTTTTCAGCAAATCGGGGTGCGTGCGGCGGTGGAGAGTAAATATATGCCGCCTTGGCCAGCGGATCCGGATTACCGTCGTTTTGCCCATGAAATCTTCTTGACGGATGATCAGGTGGACGCGATCGTGAATTGGATTGATAATGGCGCACCAGTGGGTGATTGGGATGACATACCTGAAACACCCGTTTTTTCTGATGGTGGTTCTACTTTGGAGACGGTGGATCTTAGTCTTGAAATTGGCCCTTACACCATTCCAAGCAATGCGGAAGAGTATAGGTGGTTTGTTGTGCCTACTGATTTTGAGGATACGGTTTATGTGAATAAGATCGAAGTGATCGCTGGCTCATCGAGTGTACATCATGCGGATCTTTCTTATGACCTCAGTGGGATCAGTGCGGCGAATGATGCGGCGGATCCTTTGCCTGGTTTTAACGAATTGACTGGTGCGCCTAACTATAGCTTTTATATGAACGCATGGCAACCGGGCGGCAATATCGCGGAGTACCCTGACGGCTGGGGGATTGCAGTACCGCCGGGAGCGGATTTTGTGATGGAGCTACACTTTGGCCCGAATGCGATGGGAACGGTGGACAATACGACCATGAATTTGCAATTCGCGGATGCGGAAGATGAGGATTTCAGAAATATTACCGTGGGTTGGTTGCTGGGTCATGGCAATATGACAGATGGCCCTTTGGTGATCCCTGCTGATGAAGAGGTGGCTTTTCATCAGGAGTTGACTTTGACTGAAGATATGTCTTTGGTGGGCATTTGTCCGCACATGCACCTGCTGGGTAAGTCTTACCGAGTATGGGCGATCACGCCTGATGATGAAGAAATCCCACTGATCGATATACCGCAGTGGGATTTTGAGTGGCAGCGGTATTACTATTATCCAGAGATACAAATATTGCCTGCTGGTACGACCATTTACAGTGAGGGCTGGTATGACAATACGGACAATAATCATCACAACCCCAATGATCCTCCTATAACGGTGAGCGCTGGCTCGCTGACCACCGATGAGATGTTTTTATGCTATTTCATGTTCGCGGATTATCAAGATGGGGATGAATTCATCATTGTGGATGATGAGTTGACGAGTGTTAGTGCGCTTTTCTCGGAGCCATTGGTTGAGGTGAATGTATCTCCTAACCCAAGCTCAGAGCGTATTCAGTTATGCGGGGAATTACCCAATGGAAATTATGATTTCTCCTTAGTGGATGAAACAGGGAAAACACAACATAGTTGGAGCGTGAATGTGCTTAATGAAACGCTTGATCAGGAGCTGTTTATTGGTCATTTGGCAAGTGGGAAGTATTGGGTGCGTTATACAAAGGAAAGGCAAAAAGGAAGTACTGCTTTTATCAAAATCAAATAGTACTTAATCAGACTCGAGATATGAGACATGAGACTCGAGACTTCGTGCTGACACTGAATTAGTTATACCGAAAACACTATACGGTTACCTTTGTCCAACTACTTAAAAAAGCCCGCTACATCAAATGATCTAGCGGGCTTTTCAAATTAATTAGATTAAAATTATTTAATCGGTAACAATCACTTCTTCCACTAAGTTACCATCTTTTTCGGTGCGTACATTAACCCAATAAGCACCCGCCACCTTTGGTAATTGTAGCTCTGTTTGATCAAAACGTTCTACGAACATAGTGCGATTCATCACTTGCTCACCCAAAGTATTGAATACCTGTAAGTGAACTTGCTGTGCTTCAGATAAACGCCAAGACAAAGTGGTTTGCCCGTTCACACTTGGATTCGGATACAAAATCACCTCCGCTTGTGGTTCAAGGATCTCTGTTTCTTCTACACTATTGATCACATCCACTCCGTCTTCACATTCTACATTGAAGAACTCTTCGCCCAAGCTATAGTCTATTGTGAACTGGTAGTAGATCTCCGCACCGAAATCGGGTTCAAAGGTATGGATGATCGTAGCCCCACTTGGATTCTTCAAGCGCACATAACCCGTACCATCACTATTCGCCCACCAAGAGACCCCATCTTCACCGTAAATACCCTGATCCAAGAAGCGCAATAAGTAGCAGCCTTCGTCTAAATCTAAAGCTATGTTGTAGGTGGTATTGTTGGTGAAACCACTGCCTTCGTATACAATATCCCCCGCATCATTGGTTACGGTATAACTGTTCTCATTCGCCGCGCTATTGGTGCGGAAATTCAAAATGAAACCCGACTCATGAACAGGTGGAATCTCAAAGCTGGTTTCCAAGCGGTTGTTCTTGCCGTACTCATCACCTACGCCATTCGGGTTATAGACCTCTACGAAGAAACGGGTGTTATCCGGATCCAAGTTCGTCCAGTTGAACACAGGCAGTTCTACTTCTACTTGCTCCCCAAGTGCCAATTCACCCTCCCACTTATAGTCGCAAGGGAAGGTCAGTGCTACGGGATCATCATTGATCACCCCATAGTTGAAATACACCTCTGTTAATGGTGCCGAACCATTGTTTTTCAGCATCACTCTCGGTGCGCCACAGATCGGGTTTTTACGAGAATGCAAGAAGTTATCACTCGGAGCGATGATTTCTGTCAATGCCGCATCATTCTCGAAATTGGGCTCTCCATAAGTGAATAAGTGTACCTGTGTCACCCAGTTGCCATAAGGGAAAGAGGTGTACTGCACATCATAATCAAAAGTCGCTTCCTCGCCTGGGGACAAATAATCTGTCACATCCATAGTGTACTCATTGACCACATCACCCGGACACCAGCCCGTACGATCATATACCCAAGTACCCCCTTGCGGGAAAACCGGATTCAAGGCACATTCCTTCCAAACATTGAAGTTGTGTACCTGCTCGTCATTGATCAAAACGCGATGTTCTTTATCACAGAATTCCGAGCAGTTGTCCGGGTTGTTCGCACCTCCGAAACCGTGTCCCGAAATACGAGCCATAACCTTATAGCTGCTGGTATTCTGTGGGATCGTTACAGATACAGGCGGTGCATGCGTCTCGTCCAACAT
>JAHDGT010000484.1 GCA_020631675.1 Bacteroidota bacterium | reverse complement strand
TTACGATTTTACTTTTGATGCTTGCCCCTACTCTCCTCTGGGCACAAGGAAGCACGATGGAGTACGTTTACGAGAATGTTTTCGTGGCGAAATGTGGCGATTGTCATAGTGGGGCGAGTGCGGAAGCGGGCCTTGATCTGGTGGGTGATGGCAGCATGAGCGATGTACGGGAACAGTTGTACATGATCGAGCCGGGCAATGCGGATCTGGCAGAAGCGCACCACAAGTACATCTATCCGGGTGACCCCTATCGTTCTTCGATCTTTAGATTGATCGGCAGTAGTTTATCACCAGACATAGAACTGATGGAGGGTGAAGATGTGGATGGCGTACATGCGGATATTGAGATGAGTGATATGGAGCGAGAAATGGTTCGCCAATGGATCTTATTTGATGCGAAGAAAAATGGCCAGGTCGTTGATCACGATATGATCGAAGAGTTTTACGATGGCAATGGCATTTGGGGTATTGAACCGGGTGCGGGTCCGCCGAAGCCAGATCCATCAGAGGGTTTCCAGATTCACTTTGGTCCGTTTTTTATGCCCGCATGGACGGGGGCAGAACAACCTAATATTGAGTACTACTCTAAGTACGATACTTATTTACCGGATGATAAAGACATTTATCGTATTGACAATGGCATTGGTAGCTCGCACCACTTGATCATGTATCGTTTTGAAACAGAGGGGGCTTCTAATAGCAGACCTTATGGTTTACGCACTAATGCCAATCACTCTAATGTGTCTTATGTGTACGGGGTGCAAAATTCCGAAAACATTCAACTGCCAGAGGGTACGGCTTATATGTGGGGCGAAGGAAGCGTTTTGGATCTGAACGCGCATGTGATCAATTACTCTACGACAGCGGTACTGGCGAATGATATGTACATCAATGTGTACACGCAGCCTGCGGGAACGGCTTCGCAAGAAATGGTGAGTCAGTTATTACCCTATGGTGGGATAGCGATCCCTAATGATGGAGAAGAGCACAGTTTCGAGGATGTTTTCACCATAGGCTACCCATTGCCTATCTACGTTTGGCAAGTAAGTTCGCATACCCATAAATACGGTACCGACTTTGACGTTTGGTTGCGCAACCCGGATGGTAGCAAGGGCGAGCATATTTTTGATGCGGAACACTACAATGGGATTCCTGATTGTGAGTACATCGGCTACGACTATCAGCACCCTCCTACTCGTTCTTTTGGTCCTTTCTTGGAATTCATTCCTTCAAACGGCATCATTCACGAAGCCAAGTATGTCAATACTGGAGATAGCTGGTCTTATTGGGGAGATACTTCTAATGATGAGATGATGATCACGGCGATCAATTATGTAGTGAGCTTGGATGGTGTTGCCTTATCAGAAAACTCGGTTTGTTATGCGGATGAGGTAGTGGGCATTGATGATGCGCTGGACCTAAGCAAGCAAGCGAGCTGGACGGTATCGGCAGTGCCTAACCCGATGGCACAGCAGAGTACGATCCACCTGCATTCTGATCAGGATCGGCTAGTTGATTTCCAATTGTTCAATGCTTTAGGGCAGTTGGTGCATGTGCAAAAAGACATCGCGATCGACTTAGGCTATAATACGCCTGTGGAGATTGATCGTAATGCTTTGGGCTTACAGCATGGCTTGCATTTTTACAGCTTCACCACTGCTGATGGGGAGCGTATTGAGGGGCGTGTGGTGGTGCAATAGGCACACCGCTTTCTCAAACAAAAAAGGCGCGATCAAATGATCGCGCCTTTTTTGTTTTTACTTTCTCTACATCCTGATCTTACACTGAAAAGTGATATTGGCGGGTGCTTCCAGTAATCCCGGCCGGGAAGAATATTCTTGATTGAAAATATTCCTCCCTACAATAGCGAAGGTGGTCATTTCGCTGGCGCGGTAGTTGAGGCGGGCATCGCTTACTACATAGCCTTTGTTGTTGATGGCGCGGAATTCTTCCACACCAGGGATCGCTGCCTCAAATATATCATCTATCTTATCGATATGGCTATTGAAAGTCGCATTATAACCTAAGGTGAAACGCTTGTATTCTATCTCAAAATCAAAGCGAGCGGTATTACGGAATCGGTAGCTTAGTAGACTGTTATATACACTATCGGCTCCTGATACGCTCTGAATCAGATTATCTAAATATACCCCTAGATTGCGCTGCGTGGTATCCACCTCCAAATTACCGGGATAATTGAAGGTATAACCAGCATATAGTCGCCCTTTAGCCTCACCCATATTACCTTCTATGGATTTACTTAGCTCCCAACCTCCTATGCGAGCTTTAGTAATATTAACGGTCTTAAAACCTAATTTACCATCGTAATTACCAAACTGGAACTCGGTCATATCCGTAATATCCGTTACAAAAATAGCAGCATCGAAAGTGCCATGCCAACTGCCAAAATTGACACCTCTTTTCAATCCTATTTCCGCACTCCAGCCCTTTTCTGGTTTTAGAAAGAGATTGGGCACTATATACAAAGGAACACCAAAGTCTATTGGCAGTTCCTCATCCCCGAATCGTTCTAAGATACTTGGTGAACGATAACTCTCACCATAACTGGCTCGTAAAAAGGTCTTTTCATTCAACTTAAAATTCATACCGAAACGGAAAACATCAGGATTAAGTATTTCAATATCAGTAGAATCAGCTAATGCTTTATCTAATGCGCTAACCTCATAACGAAATCCTCCAACAAGGGATAAACGTCCTATTTTTTGTTCGGCCTGTATATAAGTACCTGTAGTATACGTATAGACTGTTTCTCCTTCATTATAGGCGAAATTGTACCCCCAAGTGAAGGACCCTAACACACCAGCAGTTGCTACAAATCCGAAATTTGTTGTTTTTTGAATTTGGTACTCCCCATAAGTGGTATTAGAATTCTGCGTGCGGAATCCTGTATCTCTATAGCGCGTTACATTGAAAAGTCTCATCCTCAGTTTATGGCGAAGACCAAGTTTTTGACCAAAGTAAGTCACATGAGGGTCTACGTTAACTAAAGAATAACGATCATCGGAAATAGCTCCTTCATACGGGCGCTCTAATGCATGTGCATACATGATGAAACGTCCGAAATGCTGGTATAAAGCATTGGCATTAATACCAACACTCAAGCCTTTGATCTTAGGAGAACGATAACGCGTTTTAAAAGTAAACCGCATACGCTTGTCATCGGCATCTTTACGGTAGCTGTCCAAGGTGTAAAATTGACCACCGAACACTAGATCCCAGTTATTCAATT
>JAHDGT010000483.1 GCA_020631675.1 Bacteroidota bacterium | reverse complement strand
CTAAGAACAAAAAGCTTGATTTTTCATCTCAAAAGCCCTAACCTAAATAGTTACAAAAAAAACTTTGTGCCCCTTAGTGTTCTTGGTTCTTTGTGGTTAGCAAAAATGCGTTTTGACAAAAACATTTTACCACAAAGAAAGAAGGACACGAAGCTACACGAAGAATATTTAAATTAAATAAAGCCCCAAAATTAGTTTATTGACTACTTTGTTGCGGCTTACTATAAATATAGATAGGCGGCGACTGTGCCACATTCGTACTCCAAGGTGTATAGAAAGTCGGTTGAATGATGGTCTGTCCCCATTCTCTTCGTAAAAACATTCTAATACGCATGCGGTCACCTCCGGCCCTATTATCTAATACCTCTTTATCTATGATGCGGTCCGGATAGCGGTCTTCACTGAACCAGAAAGGCGTGATGATGGCATGCTGCCAATTTTCATTCTCTAAGCTGTAGAGGTCATTAGGTATTTTATCTACTACACCCGGCACATTCACCCCTTCATAACAAGCAAAGGTGGTCGAAGGATCCAAATTTGTCGCCACAAAGCTTCTTAGTTCCGTATAGGTGTCTTGCGTAGATAAATTCAGCACCAATTGCAGGCTATGCCATAAGGCAGGAAGCAGCATCAATACCAGCGTCAGCCCCAGCACCATATTCGCTTTTCGCACTTCTAGCTTTTCGCTTACATAAGTATACAACGCTTGTAGAGCATAGCTGCCAAACAAAACAAAGCAGGGCGTCATCGGGATCGCCCATCGGTGTATCACACCTCTGCTGAAAGCAAGGTAAAGGTAAAAGACCAACAAAAAGAGTAGGGGAGCACTAAGAGGGTAAATCGGCGCAGTAGCAATCTCAGTATCAGCGCGATCATAGTAGCTTAGGTAAAGGTGCAAAGCCATGCCGCCAAAGCTCGATAATAGCAATAGCCAAACAACACCAAAAGGCGGATGGAAATATAAGTAAGTCAAAAAGCCCCCTTTAATGGTGTAGGGGTAATCGTAGATATGTCGAATGAGCTCTGCCTGCCAAGCACTGAAATTAAGAATGTAAGGCAAATTGATCAGTGCGAAAGCCGCCAAGAAGAACACCGCTAACCACAACAAGCGAAGCATCGCGATACTGGCTTCTTCTTGCTTTTCATTGGCGCGTAAAATAGGTTTCAAGATCACAATGCCGCTAATGAATCCACAGAGCAAACCCACATTGATCTTACTGCCTATTGCCGCCCCTAAAACAACACCCAATATCAAGAGGCGTCTGCGTGTGAAACCCTGCAATTCCCCTTTGATCAGCTGGTAGACACAAAGAATGGCGAAGAAAGTGCTCAAAGAATCACTGACCGCGTAATGCGCCGTTTCCATATGTTTGAAAGCTGCCAAGAAACAGGCCATGGACAACAAACGCCAGAACATACCGCCTTTCATCAGTTTGATACAGCGGTCTGTCAAATAAATACTCAACACATTGGGCAGGAAAGAAACAGAGATCCGACTCAACACCAAGCCAGTAGGTATGCCAAAAGGACTAGCTATAATACTGTCTATCAATTTGCCGATGATCACGGCCGGTATACAAAGGTATTTGCCCACCACGCCATAAATGGTCACCAAAGGGGTATAGGTCTCTACTTCGCCCCCTGTAAATGCAGCACCTATGGTTTTAAGCAGGGTGACCGCCCCATCAAAATTCTGCTCCTCATCAAAGGACCAATGTCCGAAGCCGATGCCCCATATACGCAGCAGCGCATTCAAGCAGAATAAGCCGAATAGCCACTGGTGTGCCCTGCTTTCTCGGAGCTTTTCTTTGATATGTTCAATTGCCTGCCGAAGCATAGAGCTAAGGTAAATCAAATTTTTGCTCAATTGTTGTTTGATGGCGCATACCCGCAATAAAAGCTTTTGTTACTTCGCAGGGAAATCGGGTAGCGCAAATTCATGCATTTGCGCTACGGCAAAATCTTTATCCAAAAAAAGCGCAAGCTTTTACTGCGGCTAGCAGGCTATCCGCTAAAATTCCCCGCCTGCCTGCTGCTGTCTGGCAGGCATAAAAATGGCTACCTCTGGGCCGCCTTTTTATGCCGCCAGCCAGGGCGCATTCAGTCGGCTCATTACCGCTGCTATCCTTTGCGCGGGGGCGAGCTTACTTTTTTGCTTTGGGCTTTTACTGATGGGTTGTGCGATGTTGTTTTATATTTGTTGCCTGAATCACACGCAGATCACTTTCATGTCCGATAGTAGTACATCCATATCCCCGAATCAGGCGGAGGCGCGCTTGGAAAAGCAGCGCATTCGGTTCATTATCAATCCGATCGCCGGGGTGAGGAATAAAATCCAATTGCCCGATCTGATCAAAAAAGGATTGGATGCGGATACATTTGATGTGGACATCACATTTACGCAGTACGCCGGCCACGCCCCATTGATCGCGGCGGAGGCCGTTGATAAAGGCTTTGACATAGTTGTAGCAGTAGGAGGGGACGGCACGATCAATGAAGTGGCCAGTGCCTTGGTGCATAGCTCGGTTGCTTTAGGGGTGATCCCTTTGGGCTCGGGCAATGGCTTGGCGCATAAATTGGGGATCAGCACACTGCCTGAGATCGCGATCGAGTCACTTAATCACAGCCAGAGACATACCATTGATGTAGGAAAGATCAATGGGGAGTACTTTATAAGTAATGCGGGCATAGGCTTAGAAGGACGAGCCGCCCATCGCTTTGATCAAACCAAGCGCAGAGGCTTGGCGGAATATGTACGCATAGGTACATTGAGTTTCTTCGCGCACAAGCCCACAACGGTAAGTGTTGAGTTAGACAATGGCGAACAGTTTGAAACGGATGCGTTCAACTTGAATTTCGGCAATTCTGGTCAGTTCGGCTATAAAATTGGCTTTACCCCACAAAGTGATATGTCTGACGGCTTGCTGGAAATGTGTTTATTGAAACGCTTTCCTATGCTATTCACCTTTTGGTTATTGATCTTGTTCTTGACCGGGCGCTTTAACTGGAGTAAGTACGTACAAGTAGCCAGTTGTGCTAAAGCTCGGATCCATACCTCCGAACCTATGCGCGCGCAAATTGATGGTGATCCCGGTAAAACCACCAGTCGCACTTTTGATTTTGAGATCGTACCCTTAGCTTTACAGGTAATGGTGCCCACTAAGCGGAGATTGAGCTAAGTGGAATCGTGCGAGGGATAGGAGTGGTTATGAAGCCGCTGAATGCGCCCTGTTTGGCGGTGTAGCGGGGCTGATCA
>JAHDGT010000482.1 GCA_020631675.1 Bacteroidota bacterium | reverse complement strand
TTTAAACAGAAACCCGAATTGAGAAGTCAAATTTGTATTTTTGTTGGGTATCGGTTTTATGACCGACTCCCACCCTCTTCTTAGTTACGAAGTATCCATTAGCACCGTGTCGAAATTACTACCCACTTTTCCTGATTCTACCTATCTACAATGGCTTAGTGCCCTCATTGTAGCAGGCTTCTTCCTTCTTGGGATGTATAGTATTGGTGATACGGAACCCACAAAGCAAAGCAGTCAGACTCAACAACAATCGCCTACTAAAAAAACCGAATCCTACGAAGGTAAAGTTCCGGGTATCCCTCCTTTCTGGCAGAAACGTGCTGATGCGGCTGGTCTGATCCCGCGCTCTGCTTGGAAAGAGGCTTTGTTGCAAGCAAGAACAGCTCGAAACGCAAAACTAGAACAAGCTAAGTCACTTGATAAAGACAGTTGTCTGTGGCAATTGGTCGGGCCTACTAATATTGGCGGTAGGATCACGGATGTGGAAAGCCCCACTTATGACCCTAATACCATTTATGTTGCTGCTGCCAGTGGTGGTGTTTTTAAAAGTAATAATGCGGGCAAAGACTGGACACCCATTTTCGATGAGCAACTGAGTTTAAGCATTGGCGATTTAGCCGTTGCCCCTTCAGATAGCAATGTGATTTACGTGGGCACTGGTGAACCAAACGCAGGTGGCGGTTCAATTACTTATGATGGCATAGGTGTATTCAGAAGTGATGATGCGGGTAATACATGGCGTCATTTAGGCTTAGACGACAGCAGGAATATCGGTAAAGTGATCGTTGATGCTTTTAACCCTGATATTGTTTATGTAGCAGCAATGGGCGGGCTTTTTCACGAAGGGGATGCTACCGATCGCGGGGTATATCGTTCTAAAAATGGGGGGCAAAGCTGGGAGTTGGTACACTATGTATCCGATTCTACAGGCTGTATTGATTTAGCCATTCACCCCTATAAACCTGACCGAGTATTCGCAGCCATGTGGGAGCGCAAACGTACTCCAGACCATAGGCAGTATGGTGGTAAAACCTCAGCCATTTACCGTTCTGATGATGGGGGTGATATTTGGGCACGCCTAAATAATGGCTTACCAGAAAAAGAAATGGGTAGAATAGGTATAGCGATCGCCCCTTCTGATCCTGAAATCGTTTATGCGGTATTCGCCGATTCTATTGGTTATTTCGCTGGCGTTTATAAAAGTACAGATGGCGGGGATCAGTGGCAACGTATAGATCAAGATGTACCCGAGAGCATTTACAGGAGTTACGGCTGGTGGTTCGGAGGAATTGAAGTAGACCCAATGGACCCGGAGAAGGTCTATTTGTTGGGATTGGACATTCACGTATCCAAAAATGGTGGGGCGAATTGGGAGAATATATCCTATAGTAAGATCCATTATGACCAGCATGCCTTATTCATAGACCCTACTGACCCTTCTCGAATGTTATCAGGTAATGATGGGGGTTTGTATTGGAGTAGTGATACTGGCAAAACCTGGGCGCATTATACCAACCTACCTATTACCCAATTTTATACTTGTGAGATCAACCCACGTGACCCGGATCAACTTTTCGGTGGTACACAAGATAATGGGGTGATCGGTCTGACTGGAGTTGATTCTAGTGGACAAAAGATATGGCAACAAATCCTTGACGGAGATGGCTTTGGGGTTAGAGTGGACCCTTATGACGATCGCTATTTGTATGCCGAATATCAGTATGGCAACTTCCATCGCTCAATTGATGCGGGGCAAAATTTAATCGTTTGTGATATTACAGCGGATACCACTGCTCGTTTTAACTGGCGTACGCCTTTTGAGTTAGACCCTAAAGACCCTAGCGTACTTTATATTGGAGCTGAACGCCTGTATCGCTCTGACAATAGGGCCGAAAGTTGGCGACCGATCAGTCCGGATCTAAGCGGGGGCGCAGGCTTGGGTAATCTGACCTATGGTACCATTACAGCCATCGCAATAGCCGAAAGCAATCCGAATTTTATTTATGTGGGCACGGATGATGGAAAGGTGTGGCTGACAAAGAATGGCGGTGCGAAGTGGGATTTTATAGACTACGATCTACCGCCGAGATGGGTAAGCAGTATTGATGTGCATGCAACAGACCCTCGCATTGCCTACATCAGTTTTTCTGGTTATAGAAATGCAGAACGTCAGGCTTATGTTTATAAGACTAATAATGCAGGCAAAAGCTGGAATAATATAGCGACAGACTTACCTACTGCTCCAGTAAATGAGATCTTGATAGATCCGCTTGATGAAACCACTTTATACGCGGCTACGGATGTAGGTGTTTTTGAACGACAAATGGGAGAAATCGGCTGGGAGATGGTCGGCTTTAACTTGCCAAATGTTCCTGTGACGGATTTGAGCATACACCACAATACCCGCACTTTGGCGGCTGCCACCTATGGTCGCAGCATGTACACCTTCCCTTTAGGAGGATGTAATTTTGATGATTAGAGGTAGTTTAGAATGCAACAAAAAAAGCCAGCAACTTTAAAAGTTGCTGGCTTTTTTTGTTCGTTTACTTAGTTAGTCGTTCGGTACTTCCTCAATGCTAACCGCTGTACGTGCTTTGCGGTTTTCTAAGAACTCTGCTTTGTGTAGTTCATATTCAGCGAACTGTTGTTCGGTTAAGATCTTTCTGTATTCTCCATCGCGAACAACTTCCATAGCCATTAGAATTTGCTGCTTCATTTCTACAGGGTGATCTTTTCCGAGGATCGCGTCTACTCGCTTGCCACACATTACATTGGCAGCTAAGATCTGCTCGTTTTGCTCATCTGTTAAGGATAAGGCTTCTGATATTACACTGGTCAGTGCTTCTGCACGGGCATCAGCGGTGGTCATCAATAAATAGTCATCGATTTGAGCACCGGCTTTGTCTTGTGCTTGTAGTTGCAGTCCTGCCGCACCTACTAAAATTAAAAGGAGTGTGATCAGTTTTTTCATCTTTCTATGTTGATTATCGTATTATCTATCGGAAGGACGGATACAAATATAAACATAAGCTGGCTAAGCTGCTACAAAACCAGCCCTTGCTTTATGTCGCGCAAGGGATAGGAGTGGTAATGAAGCCACTGAATGCGCCCTGTTTGGCGGCGTAAAAAGGCGGCCCAGAGGTAGCCATTTTTACGCCTGCCAAACAGCAGCAGGCAGGGGCTGAATTTTAACGGATAGCCCGGTGGACGCAGTGAAAGCTGGCGCTTTCTTAGACCCGAGACATGAGACTCGAGACATGAGA
>JAHDGT010000481.1 GCA_020631675.1 Bacteroidota bacterium | reverse complement strand
ACGTGAGTTACACGCCAAAAAATAATATTGAGGTAGTTTAAAGTTTTTCATCTGAGCCGCGCCTAAGTGCTTGATTTTGAAGATGAAGCTCTTTTTAAGTTTCGTACTTGAAAAGTACGGGGCGAAAAAAAGCTGAAATATTCAGGATCAATGACTTAGGGGTAAGGTCGAGAAAATAACTTTAAACTACCTCATTGTCCAAATGGACAAGGGCTATTGATATAGCTGTTAAATCCCGCTTTCCAACTGTGGAAAGCGGGATTTTTTATGCATATTGCGTTGTCAAAAATTCAAAACTATGCGAGCCAAGATTGTAGCTGGAAACTGGAAAATGAATAAGCGTTTAGAAGAAGCTGAAGCTTTAGTCTTCGGTATTTGTCAATCGCTTAAGGACGCAACAATAGATGATGCCTATCAACTGATCATCTGCCCTCCTGCCCTATATTTGAACACTGTACAAGACGTGATCAGTGAAGAAGATCGTTCCCAGATCTTCGTAGGAGCACAGAACTGCCACGAAAAGGACGCAGGAGCATTTACCGGAGAGATAGCTGCCCCAATGCTAACTGATCTAGGAATAAGTCATGTCATCATAGGGCACTCTGAAAGACGTAGCTACTATGGTGAAACAGATGAGCTTCTAAAAGCTAAGGTGGAGAATGCCTTAAGAAATGATCTAAGTGTTATTTTCTGTTGTGGAGAGCAATTATCCGTAAGAGAAGAAAACGGGCACTTCGATTTAGTCGAAAAGCAAGTGCGAACCGCATTATTCCATTTAAGTCCTGAGCAACTCAGCAATGTCATCATCGCCTATGAACCTGTCTGGGCCATCGGTACAGGTGTAGTAGCCTCACCTGAACAAGCCGAGGAAATGCACGCCCATATCCGCCAGCTACTAACAACTCAGTTCGATGCCACTCTGGCGGCAAACACCACCATCTTATATGGAGGCAGCTGTAAACCCGCCAACGCGGAAGCTATTTTCAGTAAGCCTAATGTAGATGGCGGACTGATCGGCGGTGCTTCATTAAAAGCAGATGCGTTTGTCGAATTGTATAAAATATTGAGAGAGGTAGCGTAATTCTCCTTACTCTTTCTTCAAGTCCACAAAGCCGCTGATTTTGTCTAGCAACTCGCATATAGCAAAACATACGCAATTACTCAAAGCAGCAGCCTACGATATGGGGTTCCAATATGTGGGCATCAGTAAAGCTCGTTTTCTGCACGAAGAAGCGGATCAATTAGAAGCTTGGTTAAACAAAGGCTTTCATGGGGAAATGGGGTATATGACCAATCATTTCGACAAACGCCTTGACCCAAGAAAATTAGTAGACGGCGCTAAGAGTGTGGTTAGCCTGCTCTACAATTACCAAACTGAAAAAAAACAAACCGACCCAACAGCTCCTAAAATATCTAAATACGCCTACGGACAAGACTATCATCACGTCATTAAAAGCAAGCTCAAACAGCTTCTACAAAATCTAGAAGCAAAAATAGGCGCGATCAATGGTAGATGCTTCGTAGACAGTGCACCGGTCATGGAAAGACAATGGGCCGCTTTAAGCGGTACGGGCTGGCTGGGTAAACACGGATTATTAATTAATAAAAACGCAGGCTCTTATTTCTTTCTGGCTGAGTTGATCATTGACTTAGCTTTAGAAGCTGATGGACCTGTAAAGGATCATTGTGGTACCTGTACCAAATGCATCGACGCCTGCCCTACCGATGCGATCGTCGGTAATGGTATCGTAGATGGCAGTAAATGCATCAGTTACTTCACCATAGAATTAAAATCCGAGTTGCCCCAAGAAATGAAAGGTAAATTCGACAACTGGATGTTCGGTTGTGATGTTTGTCAAGAAGTATGCCCGTGGAATCGTTTCTCAAAGTCTCATCAAGAAGCAGCATTTGAACCCCATCCAGAGCTTCTAGAAATGACAAAAGAAGATTGGCAAGAAATCACCCAAGACGTATTCTCCAAAGTATTTAAAAAATCAGCGGTCAAAAGAACCAAGTACGCAGGTCTGAAAAGAAACATCAGTTTCTTGAAACTTTAATGAACCCGCTCCCCTATTTTCGCGCTCTCACTCACGTCTAATAAAACAATCTCCCCTTTAGCATCTTTTACACCCAGTACCAAGACCTCACTCATAAAGTTCGCGATTTGCTTGGGCGGGAAATTCACTACAGCTACAACCCGTCTCCCGATCAGATCAGCTAAGTCGTAATTCGCGCAAATCTGAGCTGAACTTTTCTTCCTACCGATCTCCTCTCCAAAATCAATATACAATTGATAAGCAGGCTTTCTTGCCTTAATAAAATCCTTAGCTTCTTTGATCACACCAATTCGCATTTCCACGGCTAAAAATTGATCGAACGAAATCTTTTCCATAGTGTATAGATACATGAAACTATTCAACTAAATATTACGTAGTGTAATATAGAGGATATCTAAATGATCAAGGCAAGTAAATTTGTATTTTTCTTGTGCTATACAGAGACCTGATGTCAAATTCACGTCTATAATACAAATCCAAGAGCGTGTATAGGAATTTATTATCTGGTCGAAAAGAATGATTTTTAGACCAATTGAGTAAAAAATCAGCTTAAGGCGCCCCGCTATTGAGACTTATTTTTTGCGAAAAGTGGGCTGAAAAGCAGCTTTTGCAGACCGAATTTAAAATCCTATACACGCTCTACATATCGCAAGCAACGTTTTCAGTCCTTTAAGCGTCTGATTAGTAAGCGATAAGAAAGTACAAGCGTCCAAGCCTTTGTATTTTCCTTCCTACTTAGACTTAGACTTAGCCTTTATCGTTTTCCAATTGTCCCCAAGTTATTTCTTGCGTCTGCCCGACTGTGAATGATTCACAATTCGGCTCATATTAATTTCACGCTTATCGCTTTAAATTTACAAAGTATGGAAATCGCAATGATTGCCATCATACTGTTGGCTTTACACTTCATGGGGATGAAAAAAAATCGCCCAACAGCTTGATTCGGAACACAACTCCCAATGCAAATAATACTTGCTTTGACCACATTAGCACTGCTCTCCATAAGCGAATATGACCTATTCGCACTTAATTAGCTATGTCTTTTTGATTTAGTCTAAGTGGCAGAGCTATGCCATTTAAATAATTCGGGCACAACCCCACAAAAAAGCGGCTGCCTTCATTTTCTATATGGAAAGTGAGGGCAGCCGCTTTTTTGTGGGGTCGGGCTATCCGCTAAAATTCACCTGCCATCTGCTGCTTCGCTGGCAGGGCTA